>NZ_WLYK01000009.1:300000-415554 GCF_009707545.1 Nakamurella alba
CACCCCGGTGGCGGTCATGTCCACCGGGTCGTGCGACCAGGCATCCCGGATGCTGCGGCCGCCCATCTCGATGGAGTCGTCCACCTGCTTGATGACGGTGTCCGGGGTGATCAGGCCGGCATCGAGCGCCGCCGCGAAGGTGACCACCTTGTTGACCGACCCCGGCTCGAACGGCTCGAGCAGGGCGGGGTTCCCGGTCTCCAGCGCCGTCTTCCCGGGCTCGTAGCAGTACATCGAGTAGATCTGGCCGTCCTTGACGCCCTTGACGATCGCGCAGCCGCGCTTCGCCCCGGTGGCGTTCACCTTGTCCGCGACCATCTGCTCGACCGAGTACTGCAGGTCGGAGTCCAGGGTCAGCGTGATGCCGGTGCCGTTGACCACCGGCACGTCCTTGGTGACGGTGTCCGGGACGGGCCGGCCGCCGGTGTACTGCTGGGTGATCGAACCGTTGGTGCCGGCCAGCAGCGCGTTGTACTTCGACTCGACGCCGGACAGTCCCTCGTTCATGTTGCCGGTCACGCCGACGACCGCCTCGGCGAGGGTGCCGTCCGGGTTCTGCCGGATGTCCTTCGACTCGGCCGAGATGGCATCGATCTCGTGCATCACCGTCTCCTTGGCGGTGCCCTTGTTGAGCACCACCTCCTCGTAACCGAGGACGGCCTTCACCTGCTCCAGGATGTTGTCGGCCTGGGCCGGCAGCACCTGCTTGACCAGGTAGACGTAGGGGGTGTCGGTGCGGGACATCTGCGCGAGCAGGGTGGCCCGGTCGGTCCCCCGCGCCCTGTCCTCGCCCAGCACACCGATGATGATGTCGGCGACCAGCTCCCGCTTCTGAGCTGCGGTGCGGGCCGGAACGTCGTCGCCGTCGTAGTTCTCGACGGTCCTCACATTCGTCGGGTCGTCGAGGAAGGCACCCGGGCGGGCGGCCAGCTGCCGGCCCTCGATGGTGAAGGCGAGCTGCGAGCCGTTCCGGTCGGTGATCGCCCCGCGGGTGGCCGGGATGGGTGCCGTTTTCGTCATGTTCACCCTGGACTGCGCCGTGAGCTCGTCTGCCTGGACACCCTGGATGATCACCAGCTTGACCGCAGCGGCGAGCAGCAGCACCAGCAGGATCACCAGCGCGCCGCGGTGCCGGAGCGTGACGTTGTAACGGACGGCGCGGTCGCGCCGGGTGCGGTGCCCGCGGTGCGACCGGACCGGGCGGCGGGCCGCCCGGACGGTGCGGTCGGTCGTGGACTCGGTGCCGGGGGTGCGGCCGCGGGCGGGCGCCGGACGGTCGGGGGCGCGGCGCTCGCGGGCCGGCCTGGACGGCGCGACGGGCCGTCGGTCGGTCCGCCCGTTCCGGGTCGTTCCGCGAGCTGCGGCGCTGTCGCTCGCCCGGGCGGAACGGTCGCGGGTCTCCCCCCGCCCGGTTCCACGGGTGCGGGAACGGCTGCTGTCACCGGTGGTACGGCCACCTCGACCATCGGCAGCCGGAAGTCCGTTGCCACGGACGCTGGTGGTGCGCCCACCCGCCGCCCGGGCATCGCCCGACGTCCGGGCGCTGCGGGCCGGTGGGGGTACCCGGCGGGTGCGTCCCGGTTCGCCGGACCTGCCGGACGGTTCGCGCACGGTGGTCATCGGCCCGCCGCCGTGGTCGCTGCGGTCGCTGCTCCGGTCGTTGCCGGGGCCGTGCCGGCAGGTGCTGTCGTCAGGGCGGTACCGGTCGCCGGAGTGCCCGTGCCGTTCGCAGCACCGGTGGTCACCGCCGGTGTGGTGGCGGCCGCTGGTGTGGTGGTGGTCGGGGTCGGCACCGCCGAGGGCGAACCGATCACTGTGCCCTTGCCGTTCTTGTCGATCACCAGGAAAGGTGCGTCCCCGGCCGGAACCAGCCCGAGTTCCCTGGCAGCGCGGGCGATCTCGTCGGTCGAGTTGAGCCTGGCGACGTTCTGCTGCTGCTCCTGGACGTCCATCAACAGGGTCTCCTGGACGCTGCGACTGCGCTGGGTCTCCAGATCGGCGGCGTCGGTGAGGGTGTTGAGCAGCAGCACCCCGGCGATCCCGCCGGCCAGCAGCAGCATGATCGCCAGCACGAACGGCACCCGGCTCAGGGCCGCGCGCACCGGCCGGCCGGTGTCGGTCAGCCGGTCCCCGCGGGCCAGTGCAGCGCGGCGCTCCCGCCGGGCGTACGCCTTGTCCGCGGAACCGGAGCGGGTGCGCTCCTGCTGATCCGGATCCTGCTGGATGGTCACGCTGCCTCCCGGATGCGTTCGGCGACGCGCAACCTGGCCGAGGCGGCGCGGGAGTTCTGGGCGATCTCGGCATCGTCGGGCTTCACCGATCCGCGGACGATCCAGCGCAGCTGCGGCTGGTACTCCTCCGGGACCACCGGCAGTCCGGGCGGTGCGGTGGACTCGGTGAGCGGCTGCAGGATGCGCTTGGCGATCCGGTCCTCCAGCGACTGGAACGACATGACGACGATCCGGCCGCCGACGGCGAGCAGTCGCAGCGCCTCCGGCAGCGCCCGCTCCAGCACGCCGAGCTCGTCGTTCACCTCGACGCGCAGCGCCTGGAAGCTGCGCTTCGCCGGGTGGCCACCGGTGCGCCGGGCGGCGGCGGGGATCGCCTCGCGGATCAGCGCGACCAGACGTGCGCTGGTGGTGAACGGCTCGCAATCCCGTTCCCGGACGATCGAGGACACGATCCGGGTGGCGAACTTCTCCTCGCCGAACTCGCGCAGCACCCGGACCAGCGCCCCGGGCGGGTAGGTGTTGACCACGTCGGCGGCGGTCGGGCCGGTGGTCGGGTCCATTCGCATGTCCAGCGGGGCGTCGACGGCGTAGGCGAACCCGCGGTCGGTCTCGTCCAGCTGCAGCGAGGAGACGCCGAGGTCGAACAGGATGCCCTGCACGCCGGCCGGGGCGCGGCGGTCCAGGATCTCGCCGATCCGGTCGTTCGGGGCGTGGACGAGGTCTGCCCGGTCGGCCACACCGGCCGCCTCGAGCCGGGACCGCGCCACGGCCAGCGCCTGCGGATCCCGATCGATGCCGATCACCCGCAGCGCTGGGAACCGGGCCAGCAGCGCGAGCGTGTGGCCGCCCATGCCGAGGGTGCCGTCGACCATCACCGCGCCGTCGCGGGACAGCGACGGGGTGAGCAGATCGACGATCCGGTCGAGCAGGACCGGGACGTGCAGGTCGTCGGCATCACGGGTGGGCAGCTGCGGGAAGGTGCCCCCGGCAGACCCGGCAGGTCGGGCAACGTCCGAGGTCGGATCAGGGGTCGGGTCGGACGACGGGTCGGACACCAGGCGGGACGCCGGATCGGGAGCCGGGGCCGGCGGCCGCTGGTCTCCCG
This sequence comes from Nakamurella alba, assembly GCF_009707545.1. NCBI lineage: Bacteria > Bacillati > Actinomycetota > Actinomycetes > Nakamurellales > Nakamurellaceae > Nakamurella > Nakamurella alba. Next base: position 303,337 of record NZ_WLYK01000009.1, read on the forward strand.
GTGCCATCCCGTCCCCTCTCCTGCTCGTGCGTCCGGTCCTGGTGGTCCGGGTGTTTCCGGCCCGGGTCCGCGGCTGCGGACCCGGGCCGATCGGAAGGGGCCTGCCCGAGGCGATCAGGGATCGGAGCCGGCCCCTGCAACCTGGTCCCCACCCGCCCTGCCTGGCGCGGGGGAAGTCGCGTCAGGTCGGCGCCCCTGCCCGGCGCGGGGGAAGTCGTGCCGGGACGGGACAGCGGGTGCAGGCCACGTGGCAGGGAACGGATCTCCCGTCCCGGTGCTCGCCGGTACTGCTGGTCGTACTGCTGCTTGCTCGGTACTGCCGGTACTGCCGGTACTGCTCGGTGGTGCCGGATCAGCCCAGGTCCAGGCCCGACGGATCGGCGTAGTCGGCCTCTTGTGCCGCCTCGTACGCCGCCCAGCGGTCCGCGTCCCACAGCTCCATCCGCCGACCGACCCCGACCACCACCACGTCCTTGACCAGACCCGCGTACTCCCGCATCCGGGCGGGGACGCTGATCCGGCCCTGCCCGTCGGGGATCTGCTGGTCGGCATTCGCCAGCAGGTAGCGCTGGTAGCCACGGGCACGCTGATCGGTGATCGGCGCGTCGATGGCGGACGCCGCGTGCTCGGCGAAGCCCTCCGGGGTGAAGACGTAGAGACAGTGGTCCTGACCGCGGGCGACCATCACCCCGTCGGTGAAGGTGCCGCGGTAACGGGCGGGCAGGGTGACCCTGCCCTTGTCGTCCATCCGGGGTGTGTAGGTGCCGAAGAACCCGGTGAGGGCCATCCGTCCACCTCCGACAGTCCCTGATGCACGGTGGCGGCTCCCGCGATCCCTGCACCTGATCGAGCCCTGCACTTGATCGAGCCCTGTACTTGATCAAGCCCTGTGGCCGTTCAGGCCGGGACCGTGAGGTCCGCTGTCCGTCCCGACCACGGTACCCCACTTCCCCCCACTTTCTCCCCCAGAATTGGGATCATCCCCCACTCGTGTCGATCGCTGCAGGTGAGCCGCCCGTTGCTCACCCAGCGTGCGGACGCCGCAGTCCGCTGCGACACGTTCGGCGCAGCCCCGGCGGACCGGGGACTCGACCAGCCCACGGCCCGCGGAGGTTCGCTCCGTGAGCCACAGGACCGGGCATCACCGCAGATCAACGGGGCTACATCGGTGGATGACCGACACGGTCGCCGATGAAGGGACCGGTCCCGGTGCTGCCCGCCGACAGTGGCGGTGGAGCGATGGTGGGTGGATGTGGGGCATCGAGAGGGACCGCGGGCGCGGCGGTGGCAGGTGGTGGGGATCCGGGGTCGTCCGGAGAGCCGAGAAGAATGCGGGGTGGGGATCGCCGTGTCTGAACCACACAAGAGGCGGCCCGGCACCTCCGCCGAACCATCCGTGGCTCCCGGTCGTGGGGGAAGGTGGGGATGCCGGGCACCGCGCCCGTGCAACCCCGCGTACCTCCCGGCCGTCCTTCTGACGCCGCCCCCGCCACCGGCGGGCCTGGCAGACTGGACGATGCCGTCCGGACCACCGGGCGGGTGCGCGAACCACCGATCGGCGAAGAGGAACCTGTGGCCCAGCATCTCCAGACCGAGACCCCGATCCCGCCGGCACCGATCTCCCTGCCGGGCACCGGCGGGGCCGCCGCCGCGGAGTCGGTCGCCGCGGTGGGTGGACGCATCGCGGCCGCCGTGTCCCAGGTCGTCATCGGCAAGCCGGACGTGGTCCGCCTCGCTGTCGTCGCGCTGCTCACCGAGGGCCACCTGCTGATCGAGGACGTCCCCGGCACCGGCAAGACCAGCCTGGCCAAGTCCCTGGCGCGCGCCGTCGACGCCACCGTCTCCCGGGTGCAGTTCACCCCGGACCTGATGCCCAGTGATGTGACCGGCGTCAGCATCTACGACCGGCAGAAGAGCACCTTCGAGTTCCGGCCGGGTCCGGTGTTCGCCAACATCGTGGTCGCCGACGAGATCAACCGGGCCTCGCCCAAGACCCAGTCCGCACTGCTGGAGGCGATGGAGGAACGGCAGGTCACCGTCGACGGCACCACCTACCCCCTGCAGCGCCCGTTCCTGGTGCTGGCCACGCAGAACCCGGTGGAGATGGAGGGCACCTACCCGTTGCCCGAGGCGCAGCGCGACCGGTTCCTGGCCCGCACCACCATCGGCTACCCGGACCCGGCGTCCGAGCTGGCCATGCTGGCCGGCCGGGACCGCATCGACCCGCTGGACCAGCTGCGCCCGGTCACCGACGCCGCGACCGTCTCCCGGATGATCGATCTGGTGGCCCAGGTGCACATCGCGCCCGAGGTCCGGCAGTACATCGTCGACCTGGTCCGGGCCACCCGCGCGATGCCGGAGGTGCGGCTGGGTGCGTCACCACGCGCCGTGCTGCACCTGGCCCGGGCGGCCAAGGCCGCCGCCGCGCTGGACGGCCGTGGTTTCGTGCTGCCGGACGACGTCCAGCGGCTGGCCGGCCCGGTGCTCGGACACCGCCTGCTGCTCACCGTCGAGGCGCACCACGCCGCGCGGCGGTCCCCCGAGGAGATCGTCGGCATGTTGCTGGGACGGGTGCGGGTGCCGCGTGGCAGCCGCGCCTGACAAGGCCCGGCGCAAGGGGCCGGGCGGACGTGGCCTGACCACCCGGGGGCGCTGCCTGCTCGCCGGCGGGGTCGCCGCCGGGATCTGCGCCATCGTGCTGGACGAGCGGGACCTGCTGCGGGTGGGGCTGCTGGCCATCGCCCTGCCGGTCCTCGCCGTCCTCTTCACCGCTCTGCGCCGCAGCCAGCTCTCGGTCGAGCACCGGGTCCGGCCGGAGCGCCTGCAACCGGGTTCGCAGGGCTGGGTCACCCTGGTCGTGCGGAACACCGGGCAGACCCGGAGCCAGTCGATCGACATCGCCGAGGAAGCCGTCGACGGCCTGACACCCGGTGTGCGCTGGCTGATCTCGCCGATCCGCCGGGGCGGGGAGGCGGAGGTCCGCTACCCGTACCAGGCGTCGCGGCGCGGTCGTTTCGTGCTCGGTCCGCCGCTGATCCGCTTCTACGACCCGTTCGACCTGTGGGAGGAGCACCGCACCCTCGATGTCCGCACCGAGGTGCTGGTGCTGCCGTCGCTGGTACCGCTCACCGGCATGCCGCGCGGCTCCGGTGTGCGGTCGGCCGCGTCCGGCCGGGCCGCGCTCGGCACGGTCGGCGGTGACCCGGACGTCGGCGTCCGGCCCTACCGCAGCGGCGACGACATCCGCACGATCCACTGGCGGGCCTCGGCCCGGCACGACGACCTGGTGGTCCGCCTCGACGAGCCGGTCTCGCACGGTGGCGCCACCGTGCTGCTCGACCACCGGGGCCGCGAACTGCCCGGCGGCGATCGGTCCGCACCGCTGGAGACCGGGGTGACCATCGCCGCATCGGTGGCGCTGCACCTGCTGGCCGCCGACAACGAGGTCCGGCTCACCGATCAGCGGGCCCGGGTGCTGGCCGAGGGCCACGACATCTCCGACGACGTCCTGGCCGGTCTGGCCGTGATCGAGCCCGACGACGACGCCACCTTCGCGGCGCCCTCGGTCGGCCGCACCGGGCTGCTGATCGCCGTCGTCGGCGACCTGGCCCGGTCCGATGCGGTCGCGCTCGCCTCGGCCAAGAACCGCTCCGTCAACGCGATCGCCTTCGTGCTGCGGACCGCCGACTGGTCGCTGCCGGAGGGTGTCAGGCCGCCTCCGGGAGTCCCCGACCCGGACTGCACCGGTGTGCTGGAGGCCGCCGGGTGGCGGGTGGTCGTGGTCGGCCGCGGCGACGACCTCGGCACCGCATGGCGTCGGGCCTGCTCGGCGGCCGACGCCGGGATCCGTCCGGGACCGCAGACAGTGGGTGCGCAGCGATGACGACGACTCTCCCCGGGCCCGCCGGTCCCCCGCCCGCACCGGCACCGCCGGTGCGGCACGCTCCCCCGGCGCCGACGGGTCCGGAGCCGCCCGCGGTCCCGGAGCGGCCGCTGGCGATCGTGCCGTGCCTGGTAGGTGCGGCCGCCATCATCGCCGGTTCCTCCGCCCTCGGTTCCATCATCTCCGGCACCAGCTGGCTGCTGCCGCTGGTCGAGGTGGTCCTGGTGGTCACGCTGATCGGCATCGGCGGCCGGATGATCCGGTTCCCCGCCGCGGTCACCGTGCTGGTCCAGCTCATCGCGCTGTCGGTGGCGCTCACCGCGCTGTTCACCAGCAGCGGCTACGGCGGGGTGATCCCAAACTTCGCCGCCGCCCGGGAGGCCGGCACCCTGCTCGCCGGCGCCTGGGAGCAGATCCTCGGCACCGTCCCACCGGCCGACTCCACCCCCGAGCTCGGCTTCCTCATCGCCGCCGCCGTCGGGTTGTCCGCACTGATCGTCGACTTCCTGATCGCCGAGGCACAGGCCCCGGCACTGGTCGCGCTGCCGCTGCTCTGCCTGTACTCGGTGCCGGCCTCGATGGCCGACGAGATGCTGCCCTGGTACGCCTTCGCCGCCCCGGCCGCGCTCTACGCGCTGCTGCTGGCGGTCGCCGGGCAACGCGGCCGGCACACCGGTATGCGGGCCGGGTTCGGGCTGGCGATCAACGGCACCCTCACCGCGGCGCTGGCCGTGGTGGCCGCAGTCGGGATCGCCGGGACGGTGACCGTCATCGGCACCGAGGGCAAGCTCCCCCAGAACACGGCCACCACCGGTGAGATCGGCCTGTCCCCGTTCACCAGCCTGTCCGGCGACCTGATCCGGGCCGAGGCCCGCGACCTGCTCACGGTGAGCGGCCTGAACGAGCCCGAATACCTGCGCACCACCGCGCTCACCGAGTGGACCAACAACCAGGGGTGGTCGGTCGGCACGCTGCGCAACGACGGTCTGGATAGCGTCCCCGGCCCGCAGTCGGTCCCGACCGCGGCGCGGGTGCAGTCGCTGGACTTCCGCGATCGCTTCCTGCCGGCCTACAAGAGCACCACCGGGGTCAGCGGCCTGGCCCCCGGCTGGGGTTACGACGCCGCGCTCGGCACGTTCTTCCGCGACGACCCGCTGAACCCGGTCAGCTACACCCTCGAGGTCGACGAGTCCAAGCCGACCGCCGATGACCTGGCCGCCGACACCGTCACCGGCGGCGGGGTGCTCACCGCGATCGGTGACCTGCCGCAGACCGTCCGCGACGAGGCGGAGCGGGTGACGGCCGCCCAGGACACCCCGTTCGGCAAGGCCCAGGCGCTGCAGGAGTGGTTCACCAACCCGGCCAACGGCTTCGTCTACAGCCTGTCCGTGCCGCAGGGCAACAGCGGCAACCTGCTGGTGGACTTCCTCGACAACAAGCAGGGCTACTGCGAGCAGTACGCCTCCGCCATGGCGGTCATGCTGCGCTCGCTGGACATCCCGGCCCGGGTGGCGATCGGCTTCACCCAGGGCGAATTGCAGGACGACGGCAGCTACGTCATCAACAGCCACGACGCGCACGCCTGGGTCGAGGTGCTCTTCGACAACTACGGCTGGATCCAGTTCGATCCCACCCCGCTGGTCAACGGCCAGGGCGGGCTCGACGATTACCTGCCGGGCGACGGCACCACCGGCCCCAGCGAGAGCAGCGCCGCCCCGAGCGAGTCCGCCGGCGCCGACCCCTCGGAGTCGGGTGCCCTGGGCAACCCGCTCGAGCTGGACGACGATCAGAACCCGTCGTCCACCGCCACGCAGACCGACATCACCGTCGCCGGTGGCGGCGCCAAGGCGACCCGCTGGTGGTGGCCGCTGCTCGGCTGGATCCTGCTGGTGGTCGTGGTGCTGGCCGCGATCCTGCTGACCCCGTCGCTGATCCGGCGCGGCCGCCGCCGCCGGCGCCTGGCACTGGCCACCGCCGGCGGTCCGGGTGCGGCCGGGGCGGCCTGGGCCGAGATCGAGGACAGCGCAATCGATCACGGGCTCCCGGTCAACGCCTCCGAGTCCGCGCGGGTGACCGCGAACCGGCTCGCCAAACGCGCCCACCTCGACCCGGGCGACCGGGAACGGCTGCGCGGTGTCGTGCTCGCCGCCGAATGGGACTGGTACGGCGCCGGCGACGATCCGGCACCGGCTGCTACGGATCCTGGTCTATCCGACAGCGAGGCGACGGTGGTCCTCAACGGGGCCGGCCGCAGCGGTGCTGCAGGTCATGGCGCCGGCGCGAACGGTGCCGGCGCAAACGGGGCGGTGGCGAACGGGGCGGACGACGGTGCAGGCGGGGTGGCGACCCTGACCGCGGCCCGGCCCCGGCAGTCCGGCGCCGACCACGCCCGCGCCGCCACCGCCGTGGTCACCGGGCTCGACGAGCACGTCCGGCTCGGCCCGATCGACAAGTGGTGGCCGCGGTCCCTCCGGATGGGTCGCTGACCCAATAGGTCTGATCGTCCAGGTGTTGCGCCGGATCCGGTGCGATCAGCCACCTCCGACGTGGCTGAGGGCACCAGATCGGGCGCGTGGCTGATCACACCGGACCGGACGTCCTGGCGGTCGTCCGCGATCATGAGCTGAACGGCGGACCATGTCCGTGTCCGCATGCTGACCGACGTCGCTCTCAGCAAGAAGTCTGTCGGCGGACGCGTGCCGCAACATCCGAGACGCTGCACCGTCGATCGGTGCCGTTGGGTCGCGGATCGCGCGGGTGGACGGCGCGGATCGGGTGCGTCGGCCGATTTCGAGCGCCAACAGGCCAGGGTCCGCGCCATGGAGGAGTCGGGATGGGGCCGGGCCGACTCAGGTGGCACATAGGGATCGGGGACCGCAACCATCGGTGGCCGGGGGGGAACGGTCCCGGATGTCCCGGCCGGCGTCGTGGGACAGGCAGCTGATCCGGTCCGACGGCGGTCGGCCTGTCCCCGGCGTCACTGGCCGCGGCTACCGCGGTAGTGGTGTCGCGGTGTCCCAGCTCCGTGGTCTCACGCTTGTGGGCCGTGTGCGGTCTGGTCCTCCGCAGCCGCGACGCGGGCCGGCTTCCTGCACCACCGGCTTCCAGGAACGCCGAAACCGGGCCGTCGCGGCAATGCGACGGCCCGGTGGCGTGGTGCGAGAAGTGGTGTCAGCCCTGCTCGTCGAACCGGCGTCGGAAGCGTTCTTCCATGCGGTCGGACAGGGTGTTGCTGCCGGCGGCCTTGGTGTTCTCCGGCGAGCGGGTCGCCGCACGACCACCGCCGGGCTGCCCGAAGACGAAGAGGCCGACGGATCCGACCATCACCAGGAACCCGACGACGCTGACGATCACGCCGAGCGCGAGCAGGGACTGGGAGGCGATCACGCCGACGACCAGCATCACCAACCCGAGGAGGAAGGCTAGTCCGGCCAGTATCGGTCGACGGCGTCGGAGCCGTGTCACGTTGACGCTGGTCGCGAACTTCGGGTCGTCCTGATAGAGGGCGCGTTCGATTTCATCGAGCATTCTCTGCTCGTGCTCGGAGAGCGGCATGGGAACTCCTCCGGCACCGGACCATTGCGGGAGCGGTCAGTGGGTGGGACGTCGATCGACGCCCTCCCATCAGGATACGAGTCGGAAGCTGCGGATTCCACCTGACCGGCAATTCTTCCGATTCTCACATCACGGCGACGTGCCGTTCCGGGGTCCGGGTGCTGTCCGGACGGCATGCCACGCGCAATTCAGACGTTCCCGGACCCATCTCGGGCCAACCACGTCCACCTACGGATGTTGCAAATTGCAGGACCGGTCGCCCCGATCTGCTGAGAGTGCAGTCGTGGATCCGGGCCGACTCCGCCGATCGGTGCCGTCGGCTCGGTCCTCGCTCCACGTGACTGTCCCCGGTTCACTCCTCGTGCTGCGGCAGCAGCGAGGCACGACGCACGGCCGCGGAGCCGAACCGCGCGCTCACCCGGTCCAGCACCCCTTCGGCCTCTCGCCAGCCGGGTTTCTCTGTCTCCTCGCCGAGGGTCAGCTGTTCGGTCGCCTCCCCCGCCGGGACCAGCCCCTCCAACCGGACCCCCACCAGCCGGATCTTCCGACCGATCAGATTGATCCGGTCGAGCAGGGCGAGCGCGGTCGCGTGCACGGTGCCGGACAGGTCGGTCGGTGCGGGCAGGGTGATCGACCGGCTGAGCGTGGTGAAGTCGGCGTACCGGACCTTGATCGCCACCGTGCGGCCGCGCATGCCCGCGGCCCGCGCCCGCCGGGCGGTCTTCTCGGCGAGCTCGAGCAGGGTGAGGTCGATCCGGCGACGGTCGCCGAGGTCGGTCTCGAAGGTGGTCTCGGCACCGATCGAGGCCTCGACGTGTTCGGTGGACACGGAGCGGTCGTCGAGTCCGTTGGCCAGGTCGTGCAGCTTCGCACCGATCGCCGGGCCGATGGCCCGCATGAGTGCGGCCCGGTCGGTGCGGGCGATCTCGCCGACGGTGGTGAACCCGAGGGATTCGAGCGAGGTGGCGGTCCGTGGGCCGACGCCCCACAACGCCCGCACCGGCAGCGGGTCGAGCAGCGGTCGCACGTCCGCCGGCGGCACGACGAGCAGCCCGTCCGGCTTGGCCAGCCCGGAGGCGAGCTTGGCCATGAACTTGCTCGCCGCCAGACCGACCGTCGCGGTCAGTCCGAGATCGTTCCGGATGCGTTCGCGGAGCCGGCGGGCGATGTGCACCGGCCGTCCCGCCGACCGGCGCGCCCCCGACACGTCCAGGAACGCCTCGTCCACGGAGAGCGGCTCGACCAGCGGGGTGACGTCACCGAAGATCGCCATCACCTGCTCGGACACCTCGCGGTAGCGGCGGTGGTCCGGCGGCACGATCTCCAGTCCGGGGCACAGCATCCGGGCGCGACCGGTCGGCATCCCGGACCGGATCCCGGACCGCCGGGCCTCGTAGGTCGCCGACAGCACCACCCCACGCGCCCCGACCCCGGCGACCATCATCGGGCGCCCGGCCAGCTCCGGGTGACGCAGTAGCTCGACCGAGGCGAAGAACGCGTCCATGTCGACGTGCAGCACCCCGCACGCCGAGTCGTCGACCGACTCCGGATCACGGGTGACGTACCGGCGGTGCTCCGCCCGGTGGGCCATCGAGGACGTCAGTCCGCGGGCCGGCGCCCGACGGCGTGCAGCTCAGGTGCGAGCTCCTTGAACACCGGGTGTGCGGCGAGCACGCGCTCGAGATCCGCAGTGGCGGAGTCGTCGGCCGGCCACTGCCGGGGTGCGGTGGTGCCGCCGGCGGCGAGCAGCCCGGCGACCGCACCGGATCCGGTCACCGACTCGACCACCAGCCCGGCCCCGGTGAGCAGGGCGCGCAACGACTCCTCGTCGAACCGGCGGCGCAGCGGATCCCCGGCCCCCCACCGTCCGTCGCTGTCCTGCAGGATCGCGGCGGCCTCGGCCGGACGGCCGGCCCGGGCCTGGGCGACCACCGCGGCACCCCGACCGGCGGTCAGCACGGAGAGCACCCCGCCTGGAACCAGCGCCTGGGCGACCGCACCGACGACCGCGGCGGGATCGTCGATCTCCTCGAGCAACTGATGGCAGAGCACCAGGTCCGCCGATCCGGGGGCGACGGTGCCGGCGACACCCTCGGCGTCGGCCTGCACGGCGACGACGGACTCCGCGACGCCCGCGTCGGCGGCCCGGCGCCGGAGGATCGCCAGGGCATCGATCGACGCATCGAGCACGGTGACCGTGCACCCGGCCAGGGCAAGCGGTACGGCGCGGGTGCCGCTGCCGCCGCCGACGTCGAGCACCCGGGCCCCGGACAGCCCGCCGAGCAGGTCACCGAGCGCGGCGGTGACCGGATCCACGGGGGCACCGATGCGGGTCATCCGGCCGTCTCCTTCTGCGCGTCACGATTTCGTCCCCGGGACCGCACCGAGCGGCCCGGCCACCCGCGTCCCCGGGCCCCGCCAGCGTATCGGTGCGTGCCGACGCGCCGCCGGGATCCCGGTGCGCCCGGCGCGGTGCCGGCCGTACACCTTCGACCGGTACGGTGACGCGGTGCTGGTCGCCTCTGTGCTCAGTCTGAAGGGCGGGGTCGGCAAGACCACCGTGACCCTCGGCCTCGTCTCCGCCGCGATCCATCGCGGGATGTCCACCGTGCTGGTCGACCTCGATCCGCAGACGAACTCGACGCTCACCGTCGACGTCCCGCCGGGCGGGACCGCCGCCGGCGGACCCGGTGTCGCCGGGGTGCTCGACGATCCGCGGCGCGGCGTGGTTGCCGACGCTCTGCGTCCCTCGCCCTGGTCCGACCTGCTGCGGGTACTGCCCGGCAGCGAGGACACCGAGCGGCACAACCATCCCGACCCCGGCGCCAAGAAACTCGCCCGGTTGCAGACCGCGCTCGAGAAGCTCGATCCGGCGCCGGAACTCGTCCTGATCGACTGCCCACCGTCGCTGGGCCAGCTGACCCGCAGCTCGCTCTGGGCCGCCGACCGGGCCGTGCTGGTCACCGAGCCGTCGCTGTACGCGGTGACCGGCGTGCAGCGGGCACTCGAGGCGGTACAGCAGGAACGGACCTCCCGCGGCCACCTGCAGCCGCTCGGCGTGGTGGTCAACCGGGTGCGACCACGGGTGTCGGAGCACGAGTTCCGGCTCGCGGAGCTGCGGGACCTGTTCGGACCGCTCATCCTCTCCCCGACGCTGCCCGACCGGACCGCCATCCAGCAGGCCGAGGGCGCCGGCACCCCGATCCACAAGTGGCCGTCGGCCGGGGCGAAGGAGGTCGCCGGCATGTTCGACCAACTACTCGACCGGCTGCTGCGTTCCGGCCGCACCGGCGCAGCCCGGTCCGGGTCGGGCCGGGGCGGATCGGGCCGGGGCGGATCGGGACGCGGGTCACGCTGACCTGCTGGCTGCCCGCCCCACCTTCTGCTCGATCAGCTCGACGAACTCCGCCGCCTGTCGCAGCATGTCATCGGCCTCGCGCGCCGAGATGAGCCGGGAGATCCCGGCCTCGGCCGCCTGCCGCTTCGCCGAACCGGCCGCGAAGAAGGCGGCCCACTCACCCAGCTCGGGAGCCAGTCGGGCCAACAGGTCCCAGGCGCTGGCCCGCCGACCGCGGCCGGGCTGCGCCCGGGTGGACAGCACCGCCGCGGCCGCCCGGAGAGCAGCGAGGTGTGCCGCGGCGTAGCGCTCCGCGACGTCCTGCGCGGCGACGGCGCGGCCGAGCCCGCGTCCCGCGTCGGCCAGCAGATCCCGGGTGGCCTGGGGCACCGGTCCGGACATGACTCCTCCACCTTCCGCAAGTGATGCACCGATCGGCCCGGCACCCGCCGGCACCGCACGAAGTCCATCGGCGCCCGTCCGGCCGGACCGCCCGCGCCGGGGTGTGGTCACGCCGCCGGCCCGTGGCGCCGGGCGCGCCCGCGACGGGCCCCGGCGCGGGCGACCGGCGGTCCGGCCGCCCGGCGGACCCGGCGGTGCCGTGGGCACGGTCGGGGTCGGTCCCGCGGCACCGGCCGGGTCCGGGGTGCTGTCCGCCTCGACCCGGAAGAGCGCGGTGGCCGCAGCGGACGGGCCGACCGGGTCGGCGGACTGCGCGCGGCCGGGCATCGATCGGTCACCCCGCCCACGGACACCGACCGGCACGGCCACCAGGGACCGGTCGAACAGCGCGATGGTGCTCATGCCGTCCTCCTCCCGGTCGCCCCGGTGCCCACCCGTACCGAAGGATCGATCGCCCGCCCGACTGCCTGCTGTGTCATCGCCCTCTCCCCACTGCGCCGTCCGGCCGCTCCTGGACCGGTCGTTTTCGAACACCTGACCACTTCGAACCTCTGTTCGATCACAGTAGCGTGGACCACCGACAATCGCACCCACCAGTGCGGATCGGGTCGATCGGGCCGGGCCCGGACCGGGCACCCGCGACGCACGTCGCACGGGAACGGCATTCCGTGGTGGGATGGGTGGATGCGGTTACGCCAGCCTTCAGCCCGTCCCGGGACGGCCGGGTGACGGCCGTGCCGGTCCCCGTGGTGGACCTCTGCCCGGAGGACTTCCGGCGCCGGCTGCCCGAACTCGTGGCCCTGTACGCAGCGGCGATGCGGTACCCGGAAGGCATCGTCGAGGGTCGGGTCCCGCTGTGGGACGACCACAGCCGGCGGGCCGGGTTCGCCTGCCGGATCGCACTGGATCCCGACGGGCGGATCAGCGGACTCGCCTACGGCTACACCGGCCGGCCCGGCCAGTGGTGGTACTCGGAGGTCAGCCGCGGACTGGGACCCCATGCCGCGGCCTGGATGTCGGACTTCTTCGAGCTCACCGAACTGCACGTCCGGCCCGACCGGCAGGGCGCCGGCCTGGGCCAGGCACTGCTCACCGACCTGTTGAGCGACCGGCGCGAGCGCACCGTGCTGCTGTCGACACCGGAGGGCACCAACCGCGCCTGGCGGCTCTACCGCCGGATGGACTTCGTCGACGTGCTGCGCGACTACCGGTTCACCGGGGACCCGCGTCCGTTCGGCGTGCTCGGCCGGCCACTACCGCTTCCGCCGGCCCAACCCGCCTGAGCCGGGGCGAGTCCCGGAAGTGCCGGTCCCGGGACGGAGGCACTTCATCGGCCCGCCGGTCCCCGCCGTCCCGGACCGGTCAGATCCGGGCGAGCAGCTTCTCCAACGGCGCGAGGCCCATCCCGCCGAGCGCGAGGGCCTCGGTGTGGAAGTGCTTGAGGTCGAACGCGGCACCGTGCCGCCGCTCCGCATCGGCCCGCCCGGCGCGCCACACCCGCTCGCCGACCTTGTACGCGGGTGCCTGGCCCGGCCAGCCCAGGTAGCGGTCGATCTCGTCGCGGGCGTAGCCCGGCTCGGTCAGCGTGCGGGTCAGCAGGAACTCCAGGCCCAGTTCCGGGGTCCACCGCTCCCCCTCGTGGAAGCCGGTGCCGGCCGGGATCTCCAGCTCCAGGTGCATGCCGATGTCGATGACCACCCGCGCGGACCGGAACAGCTGAGAGTCCAGCAGCCCCAACAGGTCTCCGTCGTCGTCCAGGTAGCCGAGCTCGCGCACGAGCCGCTCCGCGTACAGCGCCCAGCCCTCGGCGTGCCCGGAGGTCATGGCGAACAACCGCTGGAAGTCGTTGAGCCGGTCCCGGCGGACCACCGCGGTCGCGATCTGCAGGTGATGCCCGGGCACGCCCTCGTGGTAGACGGTGGTGGTCTCCCGCCAGGTGCCGAAGGTGTCCTTGCCCGGCTCGACCGACCACCACATGGTGCCCGGACGGGTCAGGTCGTCACTCGGCCCGGTGTAGTAGGCCCCGGACACGCCACCGGACGGTGCGATGCGGCAGGCGAGTTCCCGGATGGGCGCGTCGATCTCGAAGTGTGAGCGGCCCAGTTCGGCGACAGCCCGGTCGGACATGTCCTGCATCCAGGCCTGCAGGTTGTCGACGCCGTGCAGCAGGTAGCGCTCGTCCCGGTCCAGCTGCGCGGCGGCGCCGGCCGGTCCGGCGCCGGGCGCGATACGCTCGGCGACCTCGTGCATCTCGCGTTCGACGGACAGGAACTCCTCCCACCCCCAGGCGTAGGTCTCGGCGAGATCGACGGCGGCACCGAGGAAGTCGCGGGACTGGACGGCGTACCGGACCTCCCCCACCGCATCCCGGGCAGGCGCGAGCGGCGCCAGCTCACGGGTCAGGAACTCGCCGAGCTCGCCGTAGGCCGCATCGGCCCGCGCGGCGGCGTCGGACAGAGCCCGGGTGAGCGCCGGGTTCCCGGCGTCGATCCCGGTGGCCAGGTCCGCGAAATAACCGGTGGCACCGTCCTTGTCGATCCCGGCGTAGGCGGCACACTGCTCCGCGCACTTGACCACCTGGCGCAGCGCCGACACCTTGCCGGACGCCGCAGCGGCGAGCAACGAGCTGCGGTAGCCGTCCAACGCGGCGGGCACGGCGGCGATCCTGGCCGCCAGCTGCTCCTGCTGCTCCGGGGTGTCCTTGCCGACCAGGTCGAACACCATCCGGACGTCCTGCAGCGGGGAGGCGATGACGTTCAGCGCGGCGGTGGCCCAACCGGACCCGTACTCCTCGATCCGCGCGTCCAGCCGCTCCAGCACCACCTCGCGGGCGACGTCGTCGGAGACCCCGGTGGACTCCGCGGCGACCAGACCGGCCCGGGCCCGGACCGCCACGTCGTTCCGCTCGGCCAGGCCGTCCGGCGAGAGGTCGTCGAGCTCGGTCTCGCCGCCCGGGATGCCCAGGTAGGCGGCGGTCATCGGGCTCAGCGCCGCGAGGTCGGTGACCACCGCGTTCGACAGTGCGGTGATGGGGCTGAGACCGACCGGTGCGCTCGTCATCCGGGGAACGCTACCGCCCGGCCGGCGGCCGTCCGCACCGCATGGCGCCGCAGCGGCGGGCGGACCACGTCGACGGGCGGACCGGCGCCGGTCCCGGCGGCGCCGATACGTGCAGGTCTGCGACCGGTCAGCGCCCGGTCTCGTCCCGGCGCACCTTCCGCCGGGCCAGTGCGTCGACGATCCGGTGGACCAGTCTCATGATCGCGCCCATGGGTGCTCCGTCCTCGAGGTGCGCACCGGCGGTGCGCTGCCACCAGCGTGCCAGGTCCGGCCCGCCTTGTGCCGGACGACGCCGGCGGAGCCACCTGGGCCCGCCGTCGACCGGGTGACCGCGGGCAACGGTCGACGTCATCGGGCGGACCGAGAACCATCCGGATCCGGGTCAGCGACGCTCGACCACGGCGTTGCGCGACGCGGTGGCCAGCTCGGCGAGCACCTCGCGGACGGTGTCCAGGGAGTTGTTGACCTCGGCGACCGGGTCGGGACCGGCACCGTGGTAGGTGCTGTCTGCGCTGGTCGCCGAGAGCTCCAACAACTTCGCGAACACCTCCCCCACCCCGTCGACCGCGGTGGTGATGGAACCGAGCAGCTCCTGCCGGCGCCGGGTCATCCGCCCGACCGGGCCGTCCAGCCGCTTCGCCGAGCCCATCCCACCGGCGATCCGGCCGGCCCGGCCCAGCGCCTCGTCGAGCGCGTCGACCGAGGAAGCGGCAGTGCGGGTGGTGTGCAGGGCGGCGTCGGTGGCCTCCAGCGCGTCCTGCGCCGGGCCGCCGACGACCGGCGCCGGGTCGTCGCGGACCAGACCTGCCAGTTCGTGCCGGTACTGCTCGAGCCGTTCGATCTGCCGGAACTGTGGGGTGCCGCGGCGCAGCGGACGATCCGGGCGCTCGGCGGCGGCCGGACCGCGATCGCCGTCGTACGGCGCCGCCGCCATGGCGCCGACCGCGGCCGCCACCCCGAGCATGCCGACACCGACCCCGGCGATCCCGAACACCGGCAGGCCCACCGCCCAGGCCGAGCCCGCGCCGACCGCGGTCACCAGCAGGCTCCACGGATCGCGCAGCACCCGACCCGCTCGGCGCCACCGGGACTCGGCCATGGTTGCTCGGTCTCCTGGTTCGGACGGCATCGACGGGGACGGCACCGGACCCGGCACCGCAGGTGTCAGAAGTTGGAGAGCACCGCGCTGAAGACCGACGAGATGCTCTCCGGGTTGCGTGCATCGTAGGCAGCCGCCCGGCTCGCCTCCGAGATCTGCTTCAGGGTGTCCAGATCGGCACCCTCGCCATAGGCGATGGAGAACACCCGGACGCCGTTCTCCAGGGAGGCATCGGACAGCTCGGAGACCAGCGAGCCGAGGTCGGTGTCCTCCGGGTACTCGTTCTTCCCGTCGGTCATCACCACCACCGCGTTGATCACCTCGTCGTCCGCGGTGGAGTCCATGTACTGGGTGGCGGCCCGGACCACGGCGTACAACGGCGTGCCCTTCAGCGGGCCGAGCGCCTCGATCTTGTCGACCAGCTGCGCCTTGTCCTGGGCGAGCGGCGCGATCGGCACCAGTTCGTCGTAGATGCCGCTCTCGGTGGGCAGGTTGGTGGAGAAGGACCAGAGGCCGATCTCGTCGGTGCCGGCCAGCTGCTCCAGCCCGTCCACCGCCGCCTGCTGGGCCAGTTCGAGCCGGGTGAAGCCGCTGCTGCCGGCCGGGGTGCTCATCGAGCCGGACACGTCCATCACCAGCAGCACCCGGGCCTGCTTGCGCAGCTCCGACCAGAGGTCACGGACCTGGACCAGCACGGCCGGTCCGGGGGCGTCCAGCGCGATGGTGACGCCGTCGGCCCGGACCGCGTCGCTGGCGTTGATCGGGTCGCCGGCCTTGCGGTCGTAGGTACGGAACCCGGCGTCGGTGAACACCTTCTGCTGGGCCGGCTCGCGCAGGTACGACAGGAAGTCGGCAGCGCCGGCCTTCTTCCCCGCGTCCGCCCACGGTGCGTCCAGGATGACGTAGGGGCTGTCGCTGTAGAGCGTGCCCTCCTTCGGGTAGATCGCCACCAGCGGCACCTTCGGCGGTTCGTGCTGTCCGAGGGTGGCCGGGTCGCCGCTGGGGTTGCCGGCGTTGTAGTCCAGCACCGACTTCTCCTCCACCGCGACGGCGGACAGGTAGCTCATCGCGGCGCCCGCGTCGTCGGCGCGCTGCAGGTTCGTCAGGTAGGTCAGGGTGGTGTCGCCGTAGTGCACCACCGACCGTTCGACGGTGCGGGCGTACTCGCGGGTCTTCTCGTCGGCCAGGTCGGCGGCGGTGAGATCGGAGGAGGTGCCGGTCGCGGCGACGAAGGTGCCGATGGTGGCGGCCAGTCCGGACGTGGACACGGTCGGGTTGGTCTTCCCGAGGGTGAACTTCCCCCACTCGCTGTGGCCCTTCCCGGCCCAGCCCTCCGGGTCCTCCACCAGGCCGAGCACGTCGGACCAGCCGAGCTGCGCGTCCGGCCAGTCGAGCGCCTCGGCCATCGGCCGCGGCATGGCCAGCACCAGCGGGGTCGAGGTCACCGACTCGACGGTCGTCGGGACCATGTCGGGCTTGTCGTTGGCCGTCAGGTCGCTGCGCAGCAGGCTGACCCAGGTGGACGCGGCCGGGGTCCAGACGTCGGGCGCCGGGCCGTCGGCGTCAGGGTCCCAGCCCGCGGCGAGGCGTTGCTGGGCGAGCCCGGACGCCACCGAGCGGACGGCCACGTCGTAGCAGGCTCCGTTCACAGTCCGGCCGGACTCGCTGTAGCTGCGGGCGATACCGGCCATCAGCGCGGCCTTCTCGCTCGATGCCGCCACCTGGACCGTGGTGCAGCCGGGTCGGCTCACCGGCCCGGTGGTGGCGGTACCCGGATCGGCGGGGTCGGCACTGTCCGAGGAGCCGCCGGCGACCAGCCGGATGACCACGATCAGCACGACGCCGACCACCGCCGCGGCGATGATCGGGACCGGGTTCCGCTTGCGCGCCACGTCCGCTGTGCTCCTCATCTGTCAGGCGCGGGTTACGCCGCCTTGCGCCGATTGCGACAGTATCCACCGGTTGGCGAGGAAGATTGCTGCTCGAGACTAGCAGATTGCGGACCAAGCTCTTAGGCGGGCCATCTCAATTGGGGTTTCGAAAGTCCATTCGACCTTCAATCATGACCGGCGAAAAGATCCGATCAAGTATTTCGCGACCGTCCACCTTCGCTGGATCTTCCCCTGGCAAGAAGACCATGTCTGCGGTGTTGACGATTGACCGCGCACCCAGGATGGAGAAGGATCCCCCATTAACGCGCGCCGGCTGACTAAGCATCGTATTCATGGGCTGAGAGCCTTTGAAGTCTCGATACATCATCGACACCTCGTATGTGGCCCAATCTCGCGCGGAGGGCTCATCCAGCCAAAGAGCCAGTCCCATACTCGGCACCGCCGTTCGCGGGAGCGACGAGATAATCGCATCATCACTAACGGTCTTCCCCAACTCCGAATTCGCTACGCGCTTTAGAACTTCAAGCATGCTATCGCGCATCCGAATAGGATCAGTGGAATCGATCCTCAAAGAGCGCTGCAAATGGAGTCGCTGTTGCCGAGTAAGCGCCACACCTACTGACTCAACAAGGAAATCCGCCCGATCAAGTTCCTGGCGATGAATCTCAAAATTCCACGCGTACCGCGGCCTGGTTGCTTGGTATCGACCTTGCGGAGTCGCGCTGTTCGTGATCAGTACTCGCTGAGGTTCCCCAGACGCTTGGAACCCAACCGCCGTGAATGCGCACGGGAGTAACCAGCCCAATTCCTCGCAGACCTCTTCCAGTCCAACGCGGAGTTCTTCCCAAAACTGTTCCGGCTCTACGCCACTGAGCCGTTGAACCACCCAATCTTCGATTCTGATTCGATCCGAACCCACCCTGACCGGCCCAGAGTACCCAGCAACATGCGTACCATTGAGTACGAAAGTTTTGGTCTCGTCATCATTGAAGTCGATGATCTCGCCATTGACGGGATTGAACGAAGTTCGGCGTCGATCGGAAAGGACCGATGCGAAACTTGGGGTCAACACCGAAACGATGAGTGTCATGGCCATTGCCTGTCGATCGAAACAGCAAGAGCGTGGGCCCTCAACCGGGCCGCCGTCCGTGAGGACGACGGCCCGGTGGGGACGTTCGGGATCAGCTGCAGCCGGAGGTGGAGCCGCAGCCCTCGCAGACGTAGCAGGCACCGGAGGGGCGCATCTTGGTGCCACAGGTGAAGCAGAGCGGGGCGTCGGCCGACTTGCCGATGACGAGCTCGAGCAACTCGGTGGAGCTGCCGGCCTTGCCGGCCGGAGCGACCGTCACCGCAACAGTCTCGACCGCGGCGGGCTCGGCGCCGGCGGCGTTGGCCTTGACCTCGGCGGCCGGGGTGACCTGCGGGGTGGCGTCCACCGAGGTGCGCAGGGTCTCGGCCACGTCGCTGCCGTAGTTCGCCGACACCTGCGCCGTCCGCTCCTCGGCGGAGAAGATGCCCAGCTCGGCGCGCTTGTCCACCGGCAGGTAGTCGAGCGCGACGCGGCGGAACAGGTAGTCCATCACCGAGGTGGCGATCCGCACGTCCGGGTCGTCCGTCATGCCGGCCGGCTCGAAGCGCAGGTTGGTGAACTTGGCGACGTAGGACTCGAGCGGGATGCCGTACTGCAGACCCACGGACACCGCGATCGAGAAGGCGTCCATCACGCCGGCCAGGGTGGAGCCCTGCTTGCCCAGCTTGATGAAGACCTCACCGAGGCCACCGTCCGGGTAGGAGCCGGTGGTCAGGTAGCCCTCGGCGCCGCCCACGGTGAACGAGACCGTCTGCGACGGGCGCTTCTTCGGCAGCCGCCGGCGGACCGGACCGGCCTCGACCGGCAGAGTCACAGCAGCGGCTGCGGTGTCGGCCTTCGCCTCGGACTTGTCGTTCTTCGCCGCGGACAGCGGCTGGCCGACCTTGCAGTTGTCGCGGTAGATGGCCAGCGCCTTCAGGCCCATCTTCCAGCCCTGGGTGTAGATCTCGGCGACGTCGGCGACCGTGGCGGCCTCCGGCATGTTGACCGTCTTGGAGATCGCGCCGGAGATGAACGGCTGGACGGCCGCCATCATCCGCACGTGGCCCATCGGCGCGATGGACCGCTCGCCCATGGCGCAGTCGAAGACCTCGTAGTGCTCGCGCTTCAGGCCGGGGGCGTCGACGACGTGACCGTGCGAGCCGATGAACTCGACGATCGCCTCGATCTGCTCCTGCTGGTAGCCCAGCGCGGCCAGCGCCCGCGGCACGGTCTGGTTGACGATCTGCATGGAGCCGCCGCCGACCAGCTTCTTGAACTTCACCAGGGCGAGATCGGGCTCCACGCCGGTGGTGTCGCAGTCCATCATCAGGCCGATGGTGCCGGTCGGCGCCAGCACGGACGCCTGCGCATTGCGGTAGCCGTTCTTCTCGCCGGTGGCGATCGTGTCGGCCCAGACCGAGGTGGCCAGCTTCAGGATGGCGGCGTCGTCGGTGCCGATGGTGCGCACCGAGTCGTTGGCCGCGGCGTGCTTGCGGATGACCCGCTTGTGGGCATCGGCGTTCCGGGCGTAGCCGTCGTACTGGCCGACCACGCCGGCCAGCTCGGCCGAGCGGCGGTAGGCGGTGGCCTGCATCAGCGAGGTGATCGCCGCGGCCAGCGAGCGGCCGCCGTCCGAGTCGTAGGCGTGCCCGGTGGCCATCAGCAGCGCGCCGAGGTTCGCGTAGCCGATGCCCAGCTGGCGGAAGGCGCGGGTCGTCTCGGCGATCGGCTCCGTCGGGAAGTCGGCGAAGGTGATCGAGATGTCCATCGCGGTGATGACGAACTCGACGGCCTTGCTGAACGAGGTCGCGTCGAACCGGCCGTCGGCCGAGAGGAACTTCAGCAGGTTCAGCGACGCCAGGTTGCAGGACGAGTTGTCCAGGTGCATGTATTCGCTGCACGGGTTCGAGGCGTTGATGCGGCCCGACTCCGGGCAGGTGTGCCAGTCGTTGATGATGTCGTCGTACTGGATGCCCGGGTCGGCGCACTCCCAGGCGGCGGCGGTGATCTTGTCGAAAAGGGTGCGGGCGTCGAGGGTCTCGATCACCTCACCGGTCTGCCGGCCGCGCAGGCCGAACTCCTTGCCCTGCTCGACGGCCCGCATGAACTCGTCCGAGACACGGACCGAGTTGTTCGCGTTCTGGTACTGCACGGAGACGATGTCGTCGCCGCCGAGGTCCATGTCGAAGCCGGCGTCGCGCAGCGCGCGGATCTTGTGCTCCTCCTTGGCCTTGGTCTCGACGAACTCGACGATGTCCGGGTGGTCGACGTCCAGCACGACCATCTTCGCGGCGCGGCGGGTGGCGCCGCCCGACTTGATGGTGCCGGCGGAGGCGTCGGCGCCGCGCATGAAGGACACCGGGCCGGAGGCGGTGCCGCCGGAGGACAGCAGCTCCTTGCTGGAGCGGATACGGGACAGGTTCAGCCCCGCGCCGGAGCCGCCCTTGAAGATCAGGCCCTCCTCGCGGTACCAGTTCAGGATCGAGTCCATGGTGTCGTCGACGGCGAGGATGAAGCACGCCGAGACCTGCTGCGGGGACTGGGTTCCCACGTTGAACCAGACCGGCGAGTTGAAGGCGAACACCTGATGCAGCAGCATCCAGGTCAGCTCGTGGCTGAAGATCTCGGTGTCCTCGTCGGTGGCGAAGTAGCCGTTCTCCACACCGGCGGCGGTGTAGGTGTTCACCACCCGGTCGATGATCTGCCGCAGGCTCGACTCACGCTGCGGGGTACCGACGGCACCGCGGAAGTACTTGCTGGTGACGATGTTCGTCGCGTTGATCGACCAGGACTCGGGGAACTCCACGCCGCGCTGCTCGAAGTTGATCGAGCCGTCGCGCCAATTGGTCATGACGACATCCCGGCGCTCCCAGGTGACCTCGTCGTACGGGTGCACGCCGGCGGTCGTGTAGAGCCGCTCCAGCCGCAGTCCCGCGGCGGCGGTGCGGCTGCGACGCGACTTGCTCGAACCTGAGGTGCCGAGTGTCTCGGTCATGGGCGGGGTTCCCTTCCCTGGCTGCCGGAGCCGTGGCGACTCCGGATGTTCCGGTGCTGACTGGTGGTGCTCGTGCTGATCGGGGCTGTCGATCAGGTGCTTCTGTTGACGTGCTGACGTTCACGTGGTGCTGACTGCTGCCGGTGCCCGGAGTTCCTGGGCCCCTCGGACTGCCGGTTCCCACCCTGCGGAGCGAGGTGGATGGCTGTCTCTGCCCACCCGTGACGGCCGGCCGATGCGTGGAGGCCCTGCCTCCGGGCCGGCGAACCGACCCACGGGCGCCGATGCCCTGTCGTCCTGCGGATCTCCCCGCCCGACGACACCTGCACGCCCTGGTGGGCGTCGGTCGCTCAGCCGGCGGGTAGACCCGGTGGTGAGCCGGACGCCGGATGGTCGGCGCGGAGCTTCTCGATCTCGGCGGCGAAGTCGTCCGCCGACTCGAACGACATGTAGACGGACGCGAACCGCAGGTAGGCGACCTCGTCCAGGCTGCGCAGCGGACCGAGGATCGCCAGACCGATCTCCTGACTGGGGACCTCGGCGGCGCCGGTGGCCCGGATCGCCTCCTCGACCTGCTGGGCGAGCAGGGCGAGGGCGTCCTCGTCGACCGGGCGGCCCTGGCAGGCGCGGCGCACGCCGACCATCACCTTGGCCCGGCTGAACGGCTCGGTGACACCGCTCCGCTTGACCACGGCGAGGATGGCCTCCTCCACGGTGGTGAACCGGCGCGAGCACTCGGGGCACGAGCGACGGCGACGGATCGTCTGCCCGTCGTCCACCTCACGGGAGTCGATGACCCTCGAGTCGGCATGACGGCAGAACGGGCACCTCATCGATCGGTCACCTCCCCCTCGCTCGGAACTGCACTCAGATCAACACCGGTCCCGGCCTCGCCGGACCGCGACCACCGGACACGATCACCTGGCATTCCCGTCACTGGCGACGAGACCGTCCATCGGTGTCCACATCCGTACCCACTCCATCCACAACGCCGTACACACCTCGCGACTTCCGGCTGCGGTCCACATCCGAATGTGGACCGCGAGTGGAAGGGCCGCTGATCCTGTGGACAACCACTGGATCGAGGTGCACAACCTGTTGATGGCTTACATCCGTGTAACTACTAGATGTTGGGGTTGACGGTAGATCGCCACCGACGCGGATGCAACCTTCGGCGCGCCGTACGGCGCGTCGCGGCAACAAGCACTCCCCCGTGCGAACACGCCGCGATCGCACCCTCGCTTCGTCACCGTCGGCGGGTCGTGCCGACGACACACAGGGCCGTCCGCGTGACTCAGCCGGCCGCCGGAACCTGCAGCCGGTCACCCACCGCGACGTCGTCGCCGGTCAGCTCGTTCAGCGCCTTGATCTCCCGCACCACGAGCGCCGGGTCGGAGCCGGGCTCCACCTGCACGGCGATGGAGACCAGGGTGTCGCCGGGCTGCACGGTCACCTCGCGCGGAGCAGCCGGCTCCGACATCCCGGCGAACAGGCGGAACGCGATCGCCCCGAGAGCGACGGCGACGGTCAGGGTGGTCGCCAGGCGCATCCGCCGACTCGGCCCCACCGGCGCCACCACGCGCAGCGACGGGGCTGCACAGGCCACCGAGGAGGAGCCGGCCGCAGTCGGGACGGACCGGCGCGCGCCCGACGGCACCAGTGCGGACGGCGGGCGGCGCAGCGCCGCGCGGCGGTCGCGCCGCCGCGCGGCGCGGCGGCCGGCCTCGGTCAGCTCGTGCCCCGACGGACGACCGACGACCGCACCGTGGGCGTCGGCCCACCCCTGCGCCCGGTCGGCCGTCCGACCGGTCGCCGGTCGGGTGGTCGTCGTCGAAGTCATCGTCGAAGTCACCGTCATGTCCGCCTCGCTCACCTCTCGGCCCCACGGCACCCGACCCCGGGACCGCCACGACCTGCCCTGTCCGACGTCGGCCCGCTCCTGCGGAAGCGACCGAGAGGTCGAACGGGCGTTCTATCGAACGCCTGACCGATTTTGTACACGGTCCCACCGACAGTCGGTAGATCCATCGGCGTGTTGGTCGAACGCATGTTTGAATTGTGATCTTCCGACGCCTACCGTGGGGCAGGTCGAAGGACATGTTCAGAACAAGTCAGAACAGCAGCACCCGGGAGACGGCAACACCTGGGACGGACCCGGGCGGGCCGTACAGGCACCGCCCTCGGCCCGCCGGGCCCAGGCAACAAGCAGCAGGCAGCATCCGGAGCGGGACAGAGGGACATGCGCGACCGCAGCAGGTGCGGCCGCGGAGACGAGAGGGGACCGGCAGGTGGCGACGACATCACCGTCCGAGGGCGACGAGGCCCGGACGGACACGACGGCAGGCATGCCGGAGAACGGCGGGGAGAAGGTCGGCATCGAGGTGCTGGGCGGCGCGGTGGACCCGGCCGAGACCGCCGGCGAGGGTCAGCGACCGGCGACGGTCCGCGAGTTCCCCGACCTGCCGCCGCGCGGCAGCGTGCTCACCGTCCGGCAGCGGAAGATCCTGCAGGTCATCCGACAGTCGATCGAGCGCCGCGGCTATCCGCCGTCGGTCCGGGAGATCGGCGAGCTGGTCGGGCTGAAGTCGCCGTCGTCCGTGGCCCACCAGCTCGCGGTGCTGCAGCGCAAGGGTCTGCTCCGCAAGGACCCGAACCGGCCGCGCGCGGTCGACATCCGGCCGGCCGAGGACGATCCGTCGGACACCACGGCGCACCCGGAGCCGGCGTATGTGCCGGTGGTGGGTCGGATCGCGGCCGGTGGACCCATCCTGGCCGAGCAATCGGTGGAGGACGTCTTCCCGCTGCCGAAGGACCTGGTGGGCGAAGGCACGCTGTTCCTGCTCAAGGTGGTCGGCGACTCGATGATCGAGGCCGCCATCACCGACGGCGACTGGGTCGTCGTGCGGCAGCAGCCGGTGGCCGACAACGGCGAGATCGTGGCAGCGATGATCGACGGCGAGGCCACGGTGAAGACGTTCCGGCGCCGGGACGGCCACATCTGGCTCCTCCCCCACAACCCGGCGTACGAGCCGATCAACGGGGACGAGGCCGTCATCCTCGGTCGGGTCGTCGCGGTGCTGCGCAAGGTCTGAGCATCTGCCGGGGCACAGAGGTGCCCACACAGAATCACCCCCACACACACAGAAGGGCCCCACCGACCGGCAGGTCGGTGGGGCCCTTCTGATGGAGCGGTCTCAGGTGAGAGGGATCAGCCGGCGCGCTGCTGATCGACCGGAACGCCGTTGACCGACGTGGTCGGCTGCACCGGCTGGGCGGCCGGGGTGGCGATCTGCGCCGGCGCGGCGACCGGCGGGGCCGGCGCAGCAGTGGGGGGCGGGGTGGCAGCGCCGTTCCGGGCGGCGTCGTCGTCGTGCATCGCGCTCACCTCGGACTTGAGGATGCGCAGCGAACGACCGACACCGCGGGCGGCGTCGGGCAGCTTCTTGGCACCGAACAGGAGCACGAAGGCCGCAACGATCAGCAGCCAGTGCCACCAGGACAAACCACCCATGACGACCTCCTCCATCCACAACCCACCGGACGAACAACCCGTGTGGGCAACGACCGCGCATCCAGCACGACCGCCGTTTCCAGACTACCTGCGGTGATCCGTGACCACCACAGGTCACCACCGGGTACCGGCTGTGATTCAGCCTGAATTCACGATGTGATTCGGTCCGGGACGGTGACCGGACTGGTGGTCAGGCCGGCGAGAGCGTGGTCCGGTAGTTCAGCAACTGCCCGGCGAGATCCCGGTGCACCTTCGCGGACAGCAGAGTGCCGTCGGCGACGTGGGTCTCGGCCAGCACGGTGCCCTCGGCGTGGATCCGCGACACCAGGGACCCCTCGGTGAACGGGATCAGCGCCGTCACCTCGACCGCCGGCTCCGGCAGCGCCTGGGCGAGGATCTCGCGCAGGTGCCCGATGCCCTCGCCGGTCCGCGCCGAGACGAACACCGCGCCCGGCAACTGGTGCCGCAGCTCCATCAACGTCGCCGGGTCGGCGTCGTCGACCTTGTTGACGACCAGGATCTCCGGCACCTTGGCGGCGTCGATCTCGGCCAGCACCTCGCGGACGGCCGAGATCTGCTCGAGCGGCCGGGCGTCCGACCCGTCGATGACGTGCAGCAGCACGTCCGCATCGGCGACCTCCTCGAGCGTGGAGCGGAACGACTCGACCAGCTGGTGCGGGAGGTGCCGGACGAAGCCGACGGTGTCGGTGAGGGTGTACTCGCGGCCGTCCGACGTCCGGGTCCGGCGGGTCGTCGGGTCCAGCGTGGCGAACAACGCGTCCTCGACCAGCACGCCGGCGTCGGTGATCCGGTTGAGCAGGGACGACTTCCCGGCGTTGGTGTAGCCGGCGATGGCGACCGCCGGGATCTCGTTCTGCTGCCGCCGCGCACGCTTGGTGTCCCGCACCCGGCGCATGCCGGCCAGCTCGTGCTTCAGCTGGGAGATGCGCTTGTGGATCCGCCGACGGTCGATCTCCAGCTTCGTCTCACCGGGACCGCGGGACCCGATCCCGGCGCCGCCGGCCACCCGGCCGCCCCGCTGCCGGGACAACGCGACACCCCAGCCGCGGAGCCGCGGCACCAGGTAGTTCAGCTGGGCCAGCTCGACCTGCGACTTGCCCTCCTTCGAACGGGCGTGCTGGGCGAAGATGTCCAGGATCAGCGCGGTCCGGTCGACCACCTTGACCTTGAGCCGTTCCTCCAGGTTGCGCAGCTGGCCGGGCGAGAGCTCGCCGTCGCAGATCACCGTGTCGGCGCCGGTGGCGCGGACGATCTCGGACAGCTCCTCGACCTTGCCGGACCCGATGTAGGTGGCCGCGTCCGGCTGGCGGCGCCGCTGGACGACGGCCTCCAGCACGACGGAGCCGGCGGTCTCGGCGAGCCGGGCCAGTTCGGTCATCGAGGCGTCGGCGTCGGCCGCCCCCTGGGCGCCGGTACCGGCCCAGACACCGACCAGCACCACCCGCTCCAGCTGGAGCTTGCGGTACTCGACCTCGGTGACATCGGTCAGTTCGGTGGAGAGCCCGGCCACGCGGCGGAGCGAGACGCGGTCGGCGAGGTCCTGGTCGCCGCGACTGCCGGCGTACGGCCCGCCGTCGGTGCGGTACTGCCCGGTGCTCTGCTCGTCCTGCCAGGAGCCCTGCTCGTCCAGGTCCGGCGCGGCAGCGATCGGGTCGTGTTCGTGAATACTCATATGGCTACCAGGGTGCCTCAGCGCCACCCGTCCGGCCACCTCTTTAAGCCGAAGGCGCATGTGGGCACTGTCGCCGAAGGCGCATGTGGGCACTGTGCCGCAGGCGCAGAGGAGCACCGCGCCGATGGCGCAGATCGAGCACTGCGCCGAAGGCGCATGTGGGCACTGTCGCCGAAGGCGCAGATCGGGCACTGTCGCCGGAGGCGCAGATCGGGCGCTGTCGCCGGAGGCGCAGAGGAGCACTGTCGCCGAAGGCACGGATCGGGTACCGCCGCCGCGGGCGCGGACCGCGCGTCAGCTGGGTTCGGGGTAGACCGCTACGAAGACGGAGCAGGGATCGCCGTCCCCGTCCGGCTCCTTGCGGGCGTACTCGTCGAGCAGGGTCCAGAGCCGGTGGCGGAACTCGGCCAGGTCGTCGGGATCGAGTTTCAGTCCGAGGCGGGTGGTGTCGACGGTGTGGGCCGGGACCTCGGACACCTCCTCGAAGAAGGTGCGCAGGATGGTGTTCCCACCGGCGGCCGACTCCCCCGTCCCGGCCAGGTCG
This sequence comes from Nakamurella alba, assembly GCF_009707545.1. Classification (NCBI taxonomy): domain Bacteria; kingdom Bacillati; phylum Actinomycetota; class Actinomycetes; order Nakamurellales; family Nakamurellaceae; genus Nakamurella; species Nakamurella alba. The sequence goes on from NZ_WLYK01000009.1 coordinate 330,380, forward strand.
AGCTGCCAGGACTTGCCGGTGGCGCGGTAGGGCACCTCGCGGGATCCGCGGGGACCGCTGCGGGGGTCGCCGGCCTGCAGGAACCCGGCGTTGACCAGGGTCCGGACGTGGTGCAGGACGGTGGCCGGGTCACGGTGCAGCCGGTCGGCGATGGCCTTGTTGGTGAGCGGCTCGTACCGGCACATCCGCAGGATCCGCAGCCGCATCACGCTGGCCAGCGCGCGGCGCTCGGCATCGGTCGGCGGGCGGCGGGCGGCCGGATCGCCGCTCGTGGCATCGGCGCCCCGGTCCGTCCCGGGCTCCCGGGCGGGTGAGGACATGCCTTCAGCGTAGCCCGGTGGGCGCGTTGACCGATTGACATCTCCCAATGAGTCGGTGCACGCTGTGCCGGTGACCCACACCCCACCGCCGCACCCGGAGGTCGCACCGTCGGGCGGGCAGGGCGGGCAGGGCCGGAGCCTGTGGCACCACGCGGACTTCCGCCGGCTGTGGGCCGGCGACACGGCCAGCCAGCTCGGGGTGGCACTGGGTGCGTTGGCGATCCCCTACCTCGCCGTCACCGTGCTGCACGCGAACGAGTTCCAGATGGGGCTGCTGGCCACACTCGGCGGACTGGGGTTCCTGATCATCGGGTTGCCGGCGGGCGCGATCGTCGACCGGTACGCCAAGCGCAGCATCATGCTGCTGGTCGATCTGCTGCGCGCCCTGCTGCTGCTGTCGCTGCCGGTCGCCGGCTGGCTGGGGCTGCTCGGCATCGTCCAGGTGATGGTCGTCGCGACCGCGATCGGCATGTCGACGGTGTTCTTCGACGTGTCCTACCAGTCCTACCTCCCGCTGCTGGTGCACCGCGACCATGTGGTGGAGGGCAACGCGAAACTGCAGGCGAGCCAGTCGGTGTCGATGGCTGCTGGGCCGGCGATCGGGGGCCTGGTGCTGACCTGGCTCGGCGCACTGCCGGTGATCGGGGTGAATGCCGTCGGCTACCTGCTGTCGGCGGTCGGGCTGTCCCGGATCCGGCACCGGGAGACCCCGGCGCCGCGCGCGCACCGACGACCGATGCGGGTGGAGATCGCCGAAGGACTGCGCTTCATCGTCCGACATCCGTTGCTGCGGCGACTGATCGCCTGCACCGGGCTGGGCAATCTCGCGGGCGCCGCGATCGGCGCGCTGATCGTGCTGTACCAGGTCCGGGACCTTCACCTGTCGGCCCTGACGATCGGCATCGTCGATTCGGCCGCGGCCGTCGGCGGTCTGTTCGGCGCGCTGATCACCACACGGCTCGCCCGCCGGATCGGCGAGGGCGCGGCGATCACGGTGACCGCGGCGGCGATGTTGGTGTGCTAGTTCACCTCCCCGCTCGCGTCCGTGCTCCCGGCCGTGCCCACGTTCGTCGTCGGCGGCTTCCTGGTGAGTGCCGCGGTGGTCGCCTACAACGTCGCGACAGTCAGCTTCCGGCAACGGTTGTGCCCACCGGAGCTGCTGGGTCGGATGAACGCCTCGGCGAGATTCCTGGTCTGGGGCACCATCCCGGTGGGCGCGTTCCTCGGTGGTGCGCTGGCCGGTGCGATCGGGACCACGGCGACGCTCTGGGTGGCCGCGGCCTTCGGCCTGCTCGCGTTCGTCCCGGTGTGCACCCCGAAATTGTGGCGCCTGCGTCAGTTGTCGGAGCCGGAGCAGTTCACACCTGATGCATCGACGACGTCGGCGCCGGGCCCGGCGGCACCGGCATCGTCGGCCCCGATCGGGACCACCGGCGGCAACGACGCCCCGGCGCCGACAGCGGGCACCACCGCACCCGGCCCGATGCTGACCACCGAGCCGGCCACCGCCCGCGTCACCGGAACCGGCTCTTCCGCAACTGCCGACGGCACCGGCGAGCAGCCGCCCGGCCGGTGATCAACGCGGCCGGTCACCGGACATGACCGGCGTCAGTAGAGCACCGGCGTCAGAACAGGATCGGCGTCGGAACCGTGGTCCGGTCCCTCCGACGCGAGTGCGGAACCGGGCTCGTGAGCACCCCGCACGAGGTCAGAACTGCAGGACGCCGGTCGCCACCAGCACGGCCGGGCCGGTGAGCACGGACTCCGGGAAGACCCGGCCGTCGCCGGTCGCCAGGTCGACCCGGACCTGACCGCCGGGGACGTGGACGTCGACGGTGCCGCTGGTCCGTCCCAGTGCGGCCAGCCGGGCCGCGGCGACCGCGACCGTGCCGGTCCCGCACGAACGTGTCTCCCCCACCCCCCGCTCGTGCACGCGCATCCGGACGCCCTCGACGCCGTCGGGACCGGCCGCGGCGGGCACGACGATCTCGACGTTCACCCCGGCCGGGAACACCGCCGGGTCGAACACCGGGCCACGGGTGAGGTCCAGTTCGCCCAGATCGCCGGCAGTGCCGTCGACGAAGCAGGCCAGGTGCGGATTGCCGACATCAACCGCCCGCCCGCTCCAGTGCCGGCCGGCCAGGTCGGTCCAGCTCTCCGGACCGAGGGTGACCGGTCCCATGCCGATGCTGACCTCGCCGAAGGTCCCCGGTTCCGGCACGACGGCGGAGCGGACGCCGCCCCGGGTGCCGAACTCGAAGGCGCCGGGCGCCTCCCAGCCGCGGTGCACCAGGTACCGGGCGAAGACCCGGGCGCCGTTGCCGCACATCTCGGCGAGGGAGCCGTCGGCGTTGCGGTAGTCCATGAACCACCGGGCCCCGTCCGCGACGGCGTCACCGGAGGCGGGCACGACCCGGATCACGCCGTCCGCCCCGATCCCGGCGCGGCGGTCACAGATCGACCGGACGAGTTCCTCGTCCAGGGTCAGCCGGTCCTCCGGATCGGGGATCAGCACGAAGTCGTTCTCGGTGCCGTGGCCCTTGGTGAACGCGATCCCGGCCACCCCGGCGTCGGCCGGCCCGCCGTCCGCGGACGCAGCCCACTGCTCGGTCACGGTCACCCCGCCAGGATATCGAGCACAGGACCGCCGATCACGCGGCGCCGGACCGGAGCAGGCCGAGCACGTCGCCGGCGGTCGCGCTGCCCGGGGTGTACCGGTGCCAGCGGGAATCCCGGCCGAACCAGGACCGCTGTCGCCGGACGAAGCGCCGGGTGCCGGCGGCGGTCGCGTCGATCGCCGCCTCCATCGTCATGGCGCCGTCGATGACGTCCAGCATCTGCCGGTAGCCCAGGGCCCGGGACGCGGTGAGCCCGGTCCGCAGCCCGACGGCGTCCAGCCGGACCACCTCGTCGAGCAGCCCGAGGTCGACCATCTGCCGGACCCGCCGGCCGATCCGCTCGTCCAGCTCCGCGGTCGGCCGGTCCAGCAGCACCATCAGCGCGCCGTACCGCGGCGCGCCCGGCCGGGGCAGCACCGCGGTGAACGGCCGGCCGGTCACCTGCACCACCTCCAGCGCCCGCACCAACCGCCGGCCGTTACCCGGGTCGATCGCCGCCGCGGCCGCCGGGTCGAGGGCGGCAAGCCGGTGGTGCAACTCGGCCGGACCGACCGCGGCCAACTCGGCCTCCAGCGCGGCGCGGACGGCGGGGTCGGTCCCCGGGAACTCGATCTCGTCGATCACGGCGCCGATGTAGAGGCCGGACCCGCCGACCAGTACCGGTGTGCGGCCGCGGCCGAGGATCTCCTCGATCGCGGTGCGGGCCTGCTGCTGGTACGTGGCGACACTGGCCGGTTCGGTGACGTCCAGGACGTCGAGCAGGTGGTGCGGGAGACCGCGCCGCTCGGCGACCGGCAGTTTGGCGGTGCCGATGTCCATCCCCCGGTAGAGCTGCATGGAATCGGCGTTGACGACCTCGCCGTCGAGCGCCTCGGCCAGGTCCAGGGCCAGGTCGGACTTGCCGGTGGCGGTGGGCCCGCCGATCACCACCGGCCGCAGCAGCGCAGGGCGGTGGTCGGCCGCGGGGTCGGTCACGGGTGCAGGCTAACCTCCCTGGCGGGTCCGGCACCGCGGACGCCGGATCCTCGTCGATCCGGCGAACCCGCTGGTGAACCGGCACCCACTGCGGGCACACTGGGACCGATCGCCGGGACATGTGGCCCGTCGCACACTGGGGCACCGTGGGTGCCGGGAGCAGATGCTCCCTCGAGCAGCAGAGAGGCCCGCACCGATGACAGAGGACATGTCCGCCCGCACCGCCGACGACACGCCCGACGACACCGCTCCCGCCGAGGTCGCAGCGGCACCGGAGGTCGCCCCGACCCAGGTCACGGAGCCGGCTGGGCCCACCGGGACAGCCGGCGAGCCGGGCAACGGCGAGGCACCCGAGGCCGGATCCGCGGTGCAGGATCCCGAGGCCGGTGCGGAGTCACCCGCAGATGTCACCGCTGACGCCCTTGCTGCAGAGGCCCCGGCCACGGAGGCGCCTGCCGCCGAAGCACCGGTCACAGACGTTCCCGCCACGGAGGCACCGGCTGCGGAGGTGCCCGCGACGGAGGCCCCGGCTGCCGACCCGGCACCGGCCTCCGACGCAGCACCGGCCGGCGCACCCGGGGCCGAATCCCCCGCCTCCGAAGCCCCCGCCGTCGACACGGCTGCTCCTGAGGTCCCCACCACCGACTCTGCTGCAGCACCGGCGGCCACCCCCGGCGCGCCGGGCGGCCGGTCCCGGGGCAGCCGCGGTCGCCCGGGCCGTCCGGGTGCCCCCGGCGCCCGTCCGGGCCGCCCCGGTGGTCCCGGCGCCGGCCCGGCCCACCCGCCGGTCACCGTGGAACCGGTGGTCGAGCCGACCGATCCGCACAAGTGGGGCCGGATCGACGAGGAGGGCGGCGTCTTCGTCTACTCGACCTCCGGCGAGCGCTCCATCGGCAGCTGGCAGGCCGGTGACGTCGAGGCCGGGCTGGCGCACTTCGGCCGCCGGTTCGACGACCTGGTCACCGAGATCGCGCTGCTGGAGACCCGGCTCGCGTCCGGTTCCGGCGACCCGAAGGCCGCCCGCACCCATGCGGTCGAGCTCCGCGAATCGCTGGACTCGCTGGCCGCCATCGGCGACTTCGACTCCGCCGCGGCCCGGCTGGAGATCGTCATCGGTGCCGCCGACGCGGCGATCGCCGGCGCCGGCCAGGCCCGCGCCGCCGCCCGGGCCCGCGCGGTGGCGGCCAAGGAAGCCCTCTGCGACGAGGCCGAGCAGCTGGCCGAGTCGACCGCCTGGAAGGCCACCGGCGACCGGCTCAAGCAGATCGTCGAGGAGTGGCGGACCATCCACGGCATCGACCGCAAGACCGACGACGCGCTGTGGAAGCGGTTCGCCAAGGCGCGGGACACCTTCACCCGGCGCCGGGGCTCGCACTTCGCCGACCTGGACAAGCAGCGCGGAGCGGCCAAGGAGGCCAAGGAGAAGCTGATCGCGCGGGCCGAGGAGCTGAGCTCCTCGACCGACTGGGGTCGCACTGCCGGCGAGTACCGCACGCTGATGGAGGAGTGGAAGGCCTCGGGCCGCGCCCCCCGGGACGTCGAGGACGAACTCTGGACCCGTTTCCGCGCCGCCCAGGAGGGGTTCTTCTCGCACCGCAACCAGACGTTCTCCGAACGCGACGCCGAGTTCGAGACCAACGCCGCCGCGAAGGAGAAGCTGCTCGCCGAGGCCGAGACCATCGACCCGGACAAGGGACTGGACGCAGCCCGGTCCGCGCTGCGGTCGATCCAGGAGCGCTGGGAGGCCGCCGGGAAGGTGCCGCGCGAGCGGATCCGGGAGTTCGACCAGCGGCTGCGCGCGATCGAGGAGCGGGTCAGGCGCGCCGAGGACTCGCACTGGCGGCGCACCGACCCGGAGACCGCGGCCCGGATCGAGCAGTTCCGGTCGCGGGCCGAGTCCTTCCGGACCCAGGCCGCCAAGGCCAGGGCCGCCGGGGACGAGCGCCGCGCGAAGCAGGCCGACGCGCAGGCGGTGCAGTGGGAGGAATGGCTGTCCGCCGCCCAGGGCGCCGTCGAGAGCTGAGGACCCACTGACGCACCAGGGCCGGGTCCACCAATTGCGGCTGGTGGTCGAGGCCGAGGACTACGAGCAGGCCGTGCACTTCTTCCGGGACGTGCTCGGCCTGCCGGAGTCGATGGCGTTCGAAGGTGACGGTGACGCCCGGGTGGCGATCCTCGACGCCGGCCGCGCGACCCTGGAGATCGCGAACCCGGCACAGAAGCAGATGATCGACCGGGTCGAGGCGGGCGGGACGCCGAGCCCGCGGATCCGGGTCGCCTTCGAGGTGGACGACGCGGCGGCGGTCACCGACGACCTGGTCGGGGCCGGCGCGACGCTGATCGCATCACCCACCCGCACCCCGTGGCAGTCGCTGAACTCGCGGCTGGACGCGCCCGCCGGCCTGCAGCTGACCCTGTTCCAGGAGTTGCAGTCCGCCGACGAGCGCTCCGGCCAGGACGGTTTCGGCACGGCTGCGGATCGCGCCGACGGCTGACCGGGCACCCCGCGACCGAGCAGGCGGTCGCGGAACGCGACGGATCCGGGTTCAGCCGGCCGAGCAGCCCCCGGTCGTCGCCATCGGCTGCACCGCCGGCCGACCGATGCGCGGCATGCCCAGCCCCACCCCCGGGGTGGCCGGGGTGATGCCCTGCGCCCAGCGGTCGCCGGCGCGGGTGGTGCGGTGCGAGAGGACCGGACCGTCCGCGATCAGGTGGTGCGGAGCGGCAGCGGTGATCGTCGTGGTCACCACGTCGCCGGGCCGGATCGCACCCTCGGCAACACCCTCCGGGGCGAAGTGCACCAGCCGGCCGTCCCTGGCCCGCCCGCTCATCCGGCGGGTCGCGGTGTCCTTGCGACCCTCCCCGGCCGCCACCAGCAGTTCCACCGTGCGGCCGATCTGCGCGCCGTTGCCGGCCAGCGCGGACTCCTCGACCACCGCCACCAGCCGGCGGTACCGGTCGGCAACCACCGCCGGCGGCACCTGGTCCGGCATCGTCGCGGCCGGGGTACCCGGCCGGGGCGAGTACTGGAAGGTGAAGGCCGCCGAGAACCGGGACCGCCGGACGACGTCGAGGGTCTGCTCGAAGTCGTCCTCGGTCTCGCCCGGGAAGCCGACGATGATGTCCGTGGTGATGGCCGCGTCCGGGATCGACGCCCGGACCTCGTCCAGGATCGCCAGGTAGCGGGCGCTGCGGTAGGAGCGCCGCATGGCCTTGAGCACCTTGTCCGAGCCGGACTGCAGCGGCATGTGCAGCTGCGGGCACACCTGCGGCGTCTCCGCCATCGCGGCGATGACGTCGGTGGTGAAGTCCCGCGGGTGCGGCGAGGTGAAGCGGATCCGCTCGATGCCGTCCACCCGCCCGCAGGCGCGCAGCAGGTCGGCGAAGGCGCCACGGTCGCCGAACTCGACACCGTAGGAGTTGACGTTCTGGCCGAGCAGCGTCACCTCCAGCACGCCCTCCGCGGCGAGCATGCCCACCTCGGCCAGGATGTCGCCGGGGCGCCGGTCGTTCTCCTTGCCGCGCAACGAAGGCACGATGCAGAAGGTGCAAGTGTTGTTGCAGCCGACCGAGATCGACACCCAGGCGGACGACGCCGAGTCGCGCTTCGCGGGCAGCGAGGACGGGAAGACCTCCAGGGCGTCCAGGATCTCCACCTGGGCCTCGTCGTTGTGCCGCGCGCGCTCCAGCAGCACCGGCAGGCTGCCGACGTTGTGCGTGCCGAAGACGACGTCGACGTACGGTGCCCGGCGCAGGATCTCGCCGCGGTCCTTCTGCGCCAGGCAACCGCCGACGGCGATCTGCATGCCCGGCCGGCGCGCCTTGACCGGCGCCAGGTGGGACAGGTTGCCGTAGAGCTTGTTGTCCGCGTTCTCCCGGACCGCGCAGGTGTTCAGCACGACCAGATCGGGCTCGGCGTCCTCGGCCGCGGCGGTGTAGCCCGCCTGTTCCAGCAACCCGGACAGCCGCTCGGAGTCGTGGACGTTCATCTGGCACCCGTAGGTGCGGACGCGGTACGTCGGGGCGAGCCCGTCGCGGCCGGTCGGGGCGGTGGGGAGCACTGCGGTCACGGTCTGCAGGATACGTCCGGCCGGGGACTCCCCCGAACTCCCGACCGCGGCCGGCGCGCGTACGCCCGGATGCGTGGCACGTCCTCACGGCATCACCCGGCCGGCGGAGGATCGTTCGTACACCGTCGTAACAAAGGACCGTTTCGTCTGGTTCAGGTCGCCTTTACGTAAAGGTTTGATGACCGAGGGTTCGAGGATTGGTGCGCCGGGGACCACTGTGCCAGGGTCAGCGGACGGCAGGCGGCCGCCTGCGCGGGCAACGCACGGACATGGAGGACGAGTGGACGGGACTCCGACGGCGTCACCGGCAGCCGGCGCCGCAGCGGGCAGCGGGTCCGGGCTGAGCATGGTCTCGATGGTCGACGTGCAGAAGCACTTCGGCGATCTGCACGTGCTCAAGGACATCAACCTGGAGGTCCCGGCCGGCCAGGTCGTGGTGGTGCTGGGCCCGTCCGGTTCCGGCAAGTCCACCCTCTGCCGGTCCATCAACCGGCTGGAACCGATCGATTCGGGCCGCATCTCCATCGACGGCGTGCCGCTGCCGTCGGAGGGCAAGGCCCTGGCCCAGCTGCGCGCCGACGTCGGCATGGTCTTCCAGTCGTTCAACCTGTTCGCGCACAAGACGATCCTGCAGAACGTCATGCTGGGGCCGGTGAAGGTCCGCGGCATGCCGGCGAAAAAGGCCGAGGAGCTTGCACTCTCGCTGCTCGAGCGGGTCGGCATCGCCTCGCAGAAGGACAAGCTGCCGGCCCAGCTCTCCGGCGGTCAGCAGCAGCGGGTGGCCATCGCCCGGGCCCTGGCCATGCGGCCCAAGGTGATGCTCTTCGACGAGCCCACCTCGGCACTGGACCCGGAGATGGTGAACGAGGTGCTCGACGTGATGACCTCGCTGGCCAAGGAGGGCATGACCATGCTGGTCGTCACCCACGAGATGGGCTTCGCCCGGCGCGCCGCCGATCGGGTCATCTTCATGGCCGACGGGGAGATCGTGGAGGACGAGGTCCCCGACACCTTCTTCACCACGCCGTCCTCGGCCCGCGCCAAGGACTTCCTCTCCAAGATCCTCACCCACTGAACCCGGCCGACACCCGTGCCGGAACGCGCCGAACCGGGTCCCACCTGGCGATTCCTGCAGTGCAGCAGAACATTTTCCCGCCTTTACCCCACGGTTCCAGCAGTACCGCAGCACCACGAGAAGATCACCGACCACCCATCACCAACCGGATCGGCCCACCTCCGCGGGCCGGAAAGATCGAAGGGACAGCAGAATGAGATTGCGCCGCATGGCGACCACCCTGGCCGCCGGAGTGGCTGCCGCACTCGCGCTCAGCGCGTGCGGATCCGACTCGACGCCGGCAGCGACCACCACCGCGCCGGCCACCACCGCGCCCGCCTCCAGCTCCGCCGCGGCATCCAGCGAGGCACCGACCTCGGCCGGTTCGGAGACCTCGTCCGGCGGTTCGGAGACCGGCTCGGCCACCGGTTCCGCATCGGCCGGTGACTCCAAGGTGCTCACCGACGCCGCCGCCGGAACCCTGACCATCGGCATCAAGTTCGACCAGCCGGGCCTGGGCCTGCTGCAGCCGGACGGCAGCTACGCCGGCTTCGACGTCGAGGTCGCCAAGGGTGTCGCCAAGGAGCTCGGCGTCGAGGAGTCGGGCATCACCTTCGTCGAGGCCAAGTCGGCCGAGCGCGAGGGCCTGATCGAGCGCGGCGAGGTCGACTTCATCGTCGCCACGTACTCGATCACCGACACCCGCAAGGAGAAGGTCAACTTCGCCGGGCCGTACTTCATCGCCCACCAGGACCTGCTGGTCAAGGCCGACAACACCGACATCACCGGGCCGGAGGCGATGGGCGGCAAGATCCTCTGCTCGGTCACCGGTTCCACCTCGGCCCAGAAGGTCAAGGACACCTACGCCGCGGACGTGGCGCTGCAGGAGTTCGGCACCTACTCCGAGTGCGTGGAGAACCTGCGCACCGGTGTGGTCGAGGCCGTGACCACCGACGACGTCATCCTCGCGGGCTTTGCCGCCCAGTCGCCGGGTGAGTTCAAGGTCGTCGGCAACGGCTTCTCGGACGAGAACTACGGCATCGGCCTGGCCAAGGGCGACACCGCCGGCACCGAGGCGATCAACGCCGCCATCGAGGCCATGATCGCCGACGGCTCGTGGGCCAAGGCACTCGAGGACACCGTCGGCCCGTCCGGCTACACCATCCCGGAGCCGCCGACCGTCGGCTGATCCGACCGGCCCGACCGCGGCACCGCGCACGTCCGGCCGGGGACCCCGAGGGGTGTCCCCGGCCGGACGGTCGCCACCGGTCCGCGGGTCCGGCGAGCAGCACCCGAGAGCAGACATCCGACGGCCCCGTGACGCGGGACCCGTGAGCCGCAGGAAGGGCCGATGGACTTCAGTTTCCTGTCCGACCCCCGGTACGACGTGCTGGGCGCCTTCTGGATGACCATCCAGCTGACCTTCTGGTCGGCGATCGGCTCGTTCGTGCTCGGCGTCCTGCTCGCCGGGATGCGGGTCTGTCCGGTCCCCATCATGCGCGGGTTCGCGACGGCCTACGTCAACATCGTCCGGAACATCCCGCTGACGGTCATCATCATCATGATGTCGCAGGTGCTGTACTCGCAGCTCGGCCTGATGCTCGCGGTCCGGGAGCCCGGAGTGAACCCGCAGGGCTTCCTGAACAGCCAGAACTTCCGGCTCGCGGTGCTCGGCTTCATCCTCTACACCTCGACCTTCGTCTGCGAGGCGGTCCGGTCGGGCATCAACACCGTGCCGCCGGGCCAGGCCGAGGCCGCCCGCGCCATCGGACTGAAGTTCACCCAGGTCCTGCGGATCATCGTGCTGCCGCAGGCCGTCCGGGCGGTGATCGCACCGCTGGCCAGCGTGCTGATCGCGCTCACCAAGAACACCACCGTGGCCTCCGCCATCGGCGTCGCCGAGGCCTCGCTGCTGATGAACACCCTGTTCGAGAACGAGGCCGACAAGTTCCTGGCGATCTTCATCGTGTTCGCCCTCGGTTTCGTGATCCTCACCCTCCCGGTCGGCCTGATCCTGGGCTGGGTGGCCAAGAAGGCGGCGGTGCGGCGATGAGCGACAAGGCGACGGTCCTCTACGACCACCCCGGCCCCAGGGCGAAGCGGCTGAACCTGGTCATCTCGGTGATCTTCGCGGCCGTCCTGATCGCCGGGATCTGGTGGGTCATCGACATCCTCGCGGGCAAGGGGCAGCTGACCGCCGCGAAGTGGAGCCCGTTCCTCGAGGGCCAGAACTGGACCACCTACCTGCTGCCCGGCCTGCTGAACACGCTGAAGGCGGCCGCCATCTCGGTGGTGATCGCGCTGCCCATCGGCGCGCTGCTCGGCATCGCCCGGCTCTCCGACCACGCCTGGATCCGGGTGCCGGCCGGGATCGTCGTGGAGTTCTTCCGGGCCATCCCGGTGCTGATCCTGATGAGCTTCTCGTTCCTGCTGTGGTTCGAGGTGTTCGGTTTCTCCTCACCGCTGGCCGGTGTGGTCATCGGCCTGGTCCTCTACAACGGGTCGGTGCTCGCCGAGATCTTCCGGGCCGGGATCCTCTCACTGCCCCGCGGCCAGACCGAGGCATCCCTGGCGATCGGCCTGGGCAAGACGCAGATGATGACCAACGTGCTGCTGCCGCAGGCGCTCACCGCTATGCTGCCGGCGGTGGTCAGCCAGCTGGTGGTCGTCGTCAAGGACACCGCGCTCGGCGGCATCCTCGTCGGCTACGTCGAGCTCCGCCGGATGGCCGGTACCTCGGCCAGCAACTACCAGAACCTGCTGCCCACGTACGTCGTCATCGCCGTCATCTACATCCTGCTCAACCTAGCCCTCGGCTTCCTCGCGAGCTACCTGGAGAAGAGGCTGCGCACCCGGCGCGGCGGCGGACGCCGCGGCGGCGCCGCCGAACCGATGGCCGTCACCACCGCGAAGCTCAACACCGGCGGCGTCTGAGCCGGGCGGGCCGGCCGGGGCGGCCATGGATCGCTGCGCCGGCATCCCGCCGGATCAGCCCTGCAGCCAGGGATCGCTGCGCCGGGCGGCCCCGGCCACCAGCCGGTCCAGCACCAGGGCCAGCGGCGCCCAGCCCTCGCTCCCCCGCCGGGTGACCGCCCGGGCCCGCAGCCGGACGTCGGGCCGGCGCAGCGGCAGCACTGCGACGCCGGGCACCGTCGGCGCTGACTGCGGCAGCAGTCCCACCCCGAGGCCGGCGACGATCATCTCCTGGACCAGCTCGAGACTGTCCACCTGGTGGGTGATCCGCGGGACGAAACCTGCCTGTGCGCCGAGGATCCGGAGCACCACTTCGTCCGCGGTGTTGCGGGAGTTCACGATCCAGTCCAGGTTCCGGTACACCGCACAGACGGCGGCGGCGTCCCGGTCCGCGGGGAGCAGCTGCTCACCCTCTCCCGGCGCACCGAGACCCCAACGGCTGGACCACAACTCGACGGCCGAGCGACCGGCATCGGTGGCGACCGGGGCGAGCGCGTAGTCGTAGACCAGCGCTAGGTCGACCTCGTCGGCCGCCAGCCGGGCCAGCGCCTCGGGCGGTTCGAACTCGTGCAGCTGCAGTTGCACCCCGGGATGCGTCGCCGCCAGGTCCCGGACCACCGGCATCAGGTCCCGCCGCACCGCCGTGGCGAAACCGGCGACCCGGACCACGCCGGCCGGGACCGCGTCCGGATCCAGGTCGAGCCGGGCCGCCTCGACCGCTGCCAACACCCCGACCGCATGGTCGGCCAACCGCCGCCCGGCCGGGGTGAGCCGGACCCGCCGACCGTCCGGCTCCAGCAGCGGGGTACCCACCTCCCTGGCGAGCGCGGCGAGCTGCTGCGAGACCGTGGACGTCGTCATCCCGCCGGCATCCGCGACCTCGCGCATCGAGCCCAGTCGGGACAACGCCAGCAACAGCTCCAGCCGCCTGGTCTCCATGGTGCGTTCCCCCGCTTCCTCGATTCGTTCAGATATCGCGAACATTCTGTCAGGGATCGCCACGTGGACATGAACGGTGTCGGCGCGGTTCCATCACTGCATGGCCGTCCCGTCGCTGCTGTCCCCGTCCCGGGTGGGCGTCTCGTTCGCCGTCGTCTCGATGTGCTGCGTGCAGCTCGGTCTCGCCGTGTCGGTGGGTCTGCTGGACCGGCTCGGCCCGGACGGCACCGCCTGGCTCCGGCTCGCCTGGGCGGCCGTGCTGCTGGTGCTGCTCGCCCGGCCACGGCGCCGCGACTTCACCCGTCGGGGCCTGGTCACCTGCGTGCTGCTCGGCGTCGCCACCGGCGGGGTGACCCTCTGCTTCATGGCGGCGGTGCAGCGGCTGCCGCTCGGCACTGCCAGCGCCCTTGAGTTCCTCGGACCGCTGTCGGTCGCGGTGGTGCAGGGCCGGGGCCGGGCGCGGTGGTGGGCGCTGCCGGCGGCGGCCGGGATCCTGCTGCTCACCGAGCCCTGGCACAGCGGATCCGGATCGGCCACCGATCTGGCCGGCGTGGCCTTCGCCCTGGGGGCGGCGGTGTGCTGGGCGGCCTACATCCTGCTGACCCAGCGCGCCGGCGACGAGGTGGAGGGGCTCAAGGGGCTGTCGGTCTCGATGCCGGTGGCCGCACTGGTGGCCACCGCGACCGTCGGGCTCACCGGGTCGGCGCCGGCGGTGCTGGACACCCTGGACCTGCCGCTGCTGCTCGCCGGCCTGGGTCTGGCGGTGCTGCTGCCGGTGATCCCGTTCAGCCTGGAGCTGCTCGCACTGCGCCGGCTCACCACTGCCGCCTTCGGTGTGCTGATGAGCCTGGAACCGGCGATCGCACTGGTCATCGGCGCGGTGGCGCTGCACCAGATCCCGCGGCTCGCCCCGCTGGTCGGCCTGTGCCTCGTGGTGATGGCCGGCATCGGCGCGGCCCGGGCCGGTGCCCGGCCGGGTCCGGAGCTCAGCGAGCGATCTCTGTCGCCCGCGACTCCCGGATGACGGTGACCCGGACCTGACCCGGGTAGGTCAGTTCCTCCTCGATCTGCTTGGCGACCTCGCGGGCCAGCACGTGCGCCTCCAGGTCGTCGACCGTCTCCGGCTTGACCATCACCCGGAGCTCGCGACCGGCCTGCATGGCGAAGACCTTCTCCACGCCCTTCTTCGCCGACGCGATCGCCTCGATCCGCTCCAGCCGCTGTACGTAGGACTCGAGCGACTCGCGGCGTGCCCCCGGCCGGCCGCCGGAGCAGCTGTCGGCGGCCTGGGTGAGCACGGCCTCGACGGTGCTCGGCGCGACCTCGTCGTGGTGCGCCTCGATGCAGTGCGCGACCTCCTCGCTCTCGCCGAAGCGCCGGGCGAGGTCGGCCCCGACCATGGCGTGCGAACCCTGTGCCTCGTGGGTGAGCGCCTTGCCGATGTCGTGCAGGAAGGCGCCGCGGGCGACGACCTTCGGGTCCATGCCGAGCTCGGCGGCCATCACCCGGGCGATGTGCGAGGTCTCGACGAGGTGGCCGAGCACGTTCTGGCCGTAGGAGGTGCGGTACTTGAGCCGGCCGACCAGCTTGACCAGCTCCGGGTGCAGGTCGGTGATGCCGACGTCGATGAGCGCGTCCTCGGCGGCCCGCCGGCACAGCGCGTCCACCTCGTCGCCGGCCCGCTCGAACGCCTCCTCGATGCGGTGCGGGTGGATCCGCCCGTCGTCGATGAGCATCTGCAGGGTGACCCGGCCGATCTCCCGGCGCACCGGGTCGAAGCAGGACAGCAATACGGCCTCGGGGGTGTCATCGATGATGACGTTGACGCCGGTGACCGTCTCGAAGGCGCGGATGTTCCGCCCCTCCCGGCCGATGATCCGGCCCTTGACCTCGTCGGCCGGGAGGTGCACGACGGAGACGACGGTCTGCGAGGTCTGGTCGGAGGCGACCCGCTGGATCGCCTCGGTCACGATCGCCCGGGCCCGCGACTTCGCGGTCGACTCGGCCTCGGACTCGATGCGCCGGATCATCACCGCGGCGTCGTGCCGGACCTTCTCCTCCTGTGCGGCGAGCAGCTCGGTACGGGCCGACTCGACGGTGAGGCCGGAGACCCGGACCAGCTCCTGCTCCTGGCGCCGGACGTCGGCGTCCAGAGCGGTCCGCTCGCCGGCCAGGGTGTCGCGTTGTTCCTGCAGCTCCGTCCGGCGCTGCTCGAGCTCGGTACGGCCGGCCCGGATCTCCTCCTCGCGGGCAGCGAGAGCGGCGCGCAGGCGGTCGAGCTCGTCGCGTTCCTGGCCGTGCCGCCGGCGTTCCGCGGCGAGGGCCTCCTGGTCGGTGTGCAGCGCCTCGACCGCGTCGCGCATCCGGCGCTGCCCGCGGGCGAGTTCGTCGCGTTCGCCGCTCAGCGCGTCGGCGGCCTCCTTGGCCATCCGCTCGCGTTCGGCGTGCACATGGGTGCGGAGTTCGGTGGCCTCGGCGCGGGCGGCGCCGAGGATCCGGTCGGCGTCTGCCCGCGCATCGGTGCGCTGCCGATCGGCGTCGGCCCTGGCCCGCTCCCGCAGCTCCGCCGCCGCGTCGGCCGCGGCCTTCCTGATCTCGGCGGCGGCCTCGGTCGCCTGTGCGCGGAGTTCGGCCGTTGCGTGGTCCGACCCCGGTGCGGTGGTGCCGACCGCGCTCTCCGCAGGGCCGGTGCCGGCAGGCGTGTCGTCGACCGCGTGCCGGGCGTGCTGCCCGGCCCGGTCGGTGCCGGCCGTCGTGCTCCCGCCGGAAGCGGTGGCGCCCTGCGAGACCGTCTCGGCCAACAGCCGGCGCAGCACGGACTCGTCGATCGGGGTGGCGGAGGGCTTGCGGCGGACCAGGAACAGCACGGCGACCAGCAGGGCGAGGACGACGACGACCAGCACGACGACCACTGCGGTGGGCATGTGACACCTCCCGATTCCGGCGCCGTCGCGCTGACGTTGCGGCACCGTCGCACAGACGGAGGGAGGATCACCGCGGACCGCCACCCGTGCGGACGGGTGACGTCGTACAGGCGATCGACCTGGGGTCGTCGCCTTGAAGATGCCCTGAGGGACCGGGCAGGTTCGATGCAGCTGTTCTATATGCGAGGCGTAACGGTGAAACGGTTCCGCGTCGTGATTCTCCTGTGACCTCCACGTTAAGGTCGCGTCCACCGGCGGTCAAGGCGAGCGCCGCCCGGGCGCGTCGCGCCGCAGCGGCCGGCGGGGTCGGCCGGGTGAGCGGGTCACGCCGAGCGGTAGGAGTCCACCGCCTGCTCGACCACCGAGATGGTCAGATCGGGTGAGTAGCCACGCCGGGCCAGGAAGGCCATCAACCGGCGTCGGGCCGCGTCCGGGCCGGCCGCCATCGCCGGTCCGATCCGCTTGGCGACGAGTTGGGTGGCCCGCTCGCGCTCGTCGTCGCCGTCCACCTGGTCGACCGCATCGGTCACGGCGGCCTTGTCGATACCGAGCCGGCGGAGCTCGTGACCCAGCGCGGAGCGGCCCAGCCCGCGATCACGGTGCTTGGTGCGGACGTAGGCCTGGGCGTACGCCGCGTCGTCGATCAGCCCGACCTCGGTGAGCCGGTCGAGCACCCGTTCGGCGACGTCGTCCGGGATCTCCTTGCGGCGCAGGGCCTGCTCGAGGCGTGACCGCGGCCGCGGCGCGATGGTGAGCAGCCGGAGGCAGATCGCCTTGGCGGCGGCTTCCTGCTCGGAGTCGGTCGGCCCCTGCTCGGTCGTCGCCGGATCCGCAGCGCGAGATCTCGCACGTCCCGACCGTCCGGCCGCGGAGCCGGACGTCCGGGACCGCCCCTCCGTGGGGTCCGATGGATGGTCGGACCCCACGGCGGCGATCTGCTGGACGAGCAGCGCCAACCTCGCTGCTCGATCCATGTCCTGCCCGGCGGCGATCCCCGGGTCGTCCCGGTGATCGGCCGGCATGATCAGAAGTCGACCGGGGCCGGGGCCTGCGCATCGACGTCGACGCGGGCACCCACGCCGAGCTTCTCCTTGATGCGCTTCTCGATCTCGTCGGCGACGTCCGGGTTGTCCTTCAGGAAGTTCCGGGCGTTCTCCTTGCCCTGGCCCAGCTGCTCGCCGTCGTAGGTGTACCAGGCACCCGACTTGCGGACGAGCGCCTGCTCCACGCCGACGTCGATCAGCGACCCCTCGCGGGAGATGCCGGTGCCGTAGACGATGTCGAACTCGGCCTGCTTGAAGGGCGGGGCCATCTTGTTCTTCACGACCTTGACGCGGGTGCGGTTGCCGACCACGTCGGTGCCGTCCTTCAGCGCCTCGATGCGGCGGATGTCGAGCCGGACGGAGGCGTAGAACTTCAGCGCCTTGCCACCGGTCGTCGTCTCCGGCGAGCCGAACATGACGCCGATCTTCTCGCGCAGCTGGTTGATGAAGATCATCGTGGTGCCGGTGTTGCTCAGCGCGCCCGCGGTCTTCCGCAGCGCCTGGGACATCAGCCGGGCCTGCAGACCCACGTGGCTGTCGCCCATCTCGCCCTCGATCTCGGCCCGGGGCACCAGCGCGGCCACCGAGTCGACGACCACCAGGTCGATGGCGCCGGAGCGGATCAGCATGTCCGCGATCTCCAGCGCCTGCTCACCGGTGTCCGGCTGGGAGACCAGCAGCGAGTCGGTGTCGACGCCGAGGGCCCGGGCGTACTCCGGGTCCAGCGCGTGCTCCGCGTCGATGAACGCCGCGATGCCGCCGGCGGCCTGCACGTTGGCCACCGCGTGCAAGGTGACCGTGGTCTTGCCGGAGGACTCCGGCCCGTAGATCTCGATGATCCGCCCGCGGGGCAGCCCACCGATGCCCAGCGCCACGTCCAGCGCGATGGAGCCGGTGGGGATCACCTCGACCGGCGCACGCCCGTCGTCGCCGAGGCGCATCACCGAGCCCTTGCCGAACTGCTTCTCGATCTGCGCGAGCGCGATGCCGAGAGCCTTCTCGCGATCAGGTGCCGTCATGGCCGTACCCGTACCTTTCGTGTTCCCCCCGGAGGTGGGGTTTCTGCTCATGTCCCGCCTGACGCTAGATTCCGGCACCGACAGTCGCCCGGAGCGGCGGAACCGCTGTGGACACTTCGGGATGTGTGGACAACTGTAGACGTACAGATGTTCGAGCACGAACACCTCGCGGCGTGTCGCGCGCAGTTTCTTCGCGACCGGTTCTGCCGGCCCGGCGCGGCACTGCCGGAAAGGCGCCGAGAGGCGACCGGGCCTGCCCGGAGCACGTCCGGAGCACCTCTGGAACGGCCGGTCGGGCAGAGAACGCCGCCCGGCGGTGGCCGGAGGGTGGGTCCGGTAGCTCCGGGGTCCGGAGGGGCGTGGTTCCGACCGGGCTCAGTCCGGCAGGCCGTGCCGCAGCTTCTCCGGCACGTCGTAGGCCTCGCACACCGCGAGCCACACCCGCTTCGGGTCCTCCCCCGCGTCCAGCGCCTGGTCCGCGGTGAGCCCGCCCAACTCGGCGAACACATGGTCACCGGCCACCGAGGCGGCCCGGTACGGGCCGAACTGGGTGGTCATCAGGGCCCGGAACTCCGTCATGCGCACGGGATCCCACAGTACCGATCCACCGCGCCCGACCCACCGCGACCGACCCGCCGCGACCGAACCATCGCGCCCGAACCATCGCGCCCGATCCACCGCGCCGAACCACCGCGACCGAACGACCGCGACCGAACGACCGCGACCGAACGACCGCCGACCCACCGCACCGGCGGGGAGCCGAGTCCGGCGCAACGGCCGCAGGATCTCAGCCCAGCGTCGCCGGGAAGAGCTGCTTCCACGCCTCGAACATGCTCTCGGCGGTGCTCTGGGTCCCGGTGGTGGCGGTCATGAAGTTGATAACCGGGGTGGCGGCGCCGCCGTCCCAGTAGACGATGCCCTCGCCCTCGAGCGTGGCGTAGATGTAGTTCCCCTGCTCCCCGTTCTCCGTCGACCACGTGCCGCTGCCGACCTGGGTCGCGTTCTGGGTGACCACTCCGGCCGCGGCCTGCAGGTCGGCCATGTTGTCGGCCTGCATCGAGACCAGCCCGAAGGTGTCCGAGGACTCCCGGCAGAGCGTGTAGGTGGTGAGCAGGGCCTCGACCTGCCGGGCCTGGTCCTGGTCCTCGAACCCGGACAGGTCCTTGGTGCAACTCATCGCGCCGAACAACTGCCCGGTGGTGGCGGTCATGCAGGCCGTGATGCCGCGGCTGTCCGGCTCGCCGCAGTCGCCCGCAGCCGGCGAGGTCACCGGGGGGTCGGTCGTCACCGGCGGCGAGGTCGGTCCGACCGGACCGGTCGTCCCGGGCCCCGTGGTCACCGGCGGCAGCGCGGGACCGGTGGTGCCCGGACCCGTCCCGCCGCCGCCGGCCTCGTTGCCCGAGGAGCGGTTGAGCAGGATCACCGTGGTCACCACGCCGAGCACGACCACCACGGCGGCGGCGATCAGCAGCTGCATCCGGCGTTTGCGTGCCGCCGCCCCGCCGTCGCCACCGCCCTGCCCGGGATGACCGGGCACGTACGCGGGAGGACCCCCGGAGAACGGCGCGGACGGCATCGGGCCGGACGGCGGGGCCGCGCTCCACGCCGGCTGCTGTACGGGTGCGGCCGGCGGCTGGTAGCCGCCCGCCGCCGGGTAGGGCGCGGCCGCGGGCGCGAAACCTTGCTGCGCCGGAGGTGCGGAAGGGACAGCGGGGCCGGCCGCGGCAGGCGGACGCTGACCGGACTGCGGCTGACCGGACTGCGACTGGCCCGGCTGCGGCTGAGCCGGCTGCGGCTGAGCCGGTTGCGGCTGACCGGATTGCGGCATCGACGGCGGTGCGGCCGGCACCGATCCCGTAGCGGACGGTCGGCCCGGAATCTCCGGCGCACCGGGGACGAAGGCGGTCCGGGTCTGCGGCCGGGACCCGGCCGGGGCCAGCGCCGCGCCCATCGCCACCGAGGTCTCCGGCTGGTCCAGGGTGGTGGCGACCACCCCGAGCCGTTCGGTGATCATGGTCGCCACCAGCGGGATCCGGCTCGACCCGCCGACCAGGTACACCCCGGCCAGCCGGGCCGGGTCCAGTCCGGCCCGGGCGACGGTGGTCGCCACCAGGTCCACCGTCCGGGCCACCACCGGCCGGATCAGGCCGTCGAACTCGCGCCGGGTGAGCAGCGTGTCCTCGAACGGCTCGGGCAGCGTCAGGTCGGTCTGGGCGTACCGCGACAGCGTCTCCTTGGCGGCCCGCACGTCCTCGCGCAGCGTCCGCGCGGCGCGGCGGTCGGCGGCGGTACGCGGGCGCATGATCGCCTGCCAGCGGGCCGGATCGGCGGCGGAGAGCCGGCTGCCGAGGTGGTCGACGACGGCCTGGTCGAAGTCGATGCCGCCGACGTCCGGGAGCCCGGCCTCGGCGAGCACGGAGAAGCCGGTCGGGGTGCTGGTCACCACGGCGACGTCGAAGGTGCCGCCGCCCAGGTCGTAGACGGCCAGGCTGGCGCCCTCCGGCAGCGACTTGCCGGGCAGCGAGGCGAAATGTGCTGCGGCGGCGACGGGTTCGGGCATCAGCACGATCTCCGGGCCGAGGCCTGCGGCGCGGGCGGCGGCCAGCAGCACGTTCTGCCGGGCCGAGCCCCACTGCGCGGGGTGGGTCAGGTGCACCTCGTCCGGCGAGCGGCCGTTGAGCTGCCGGCGGGCCTCCTCCGCGACCCGGGCCAGCACCGCGGCGATCGCGTCGACCACCGGCACCACCCGGACCCCGAGCAGCATCTCGCCGTCGTCGATGCGGCGCTTCGGGTTCGCCTCGAACCGCTCGGGCGCGAGGCGGGCCTTGCGCTCGGCATCCCGGCCGACGGCGAGCGACCCGTCGTCGTCGACGTACACGCAGGACGGCATCCAGCCGGACCCGTCGATCGACAGCACCCGCGGCTCGCGCCCCTCGGAGCGGAGCACCGCCACCGTGTTCGACGTGCCGAAATCCAAGCCCAGGACGTCCACCGGTCCCGCTCCTTCCCCACCGTCCCGGAGGCGTTCCGGCACGATCCGCAGGGCAGCGCTGAGGGTCCAGGCCGTCCGTGCACCAACGATTGCGGATCCAGGAGGCGGCACGGGGGCGATTCCGGACATCAGGATCCGGATCCGCCCCGCATCACATCCGGGACCTGTCCTTCATCGACGCAGCAGACCCGCTCCACGGTTCCATCGGCCGGTGTGCCGGGAGTGTGTCACGCCTCCGGCGGAGCCGGAAAGGAAACACAGGCGGAGCCGGGAAGATCCGGACGAACGGCTCAGACCGGGCCGGCGCCGCTGATGGCGCGCATCCCGGTGGCCAGCGACCGCAACCGGTCGGTGGTGTGTTCGAGCGCTTCCGGTTGTACGCGGAGCTGCTCACCGGCGGCCACGGTGTCGGTGGCCGCGGTGACCAGCTCGCCGTACTCGGCGACGCCCCGGTCGATCTCCTCTACGATCATCCGGACGGTGTCGTCCAGTCCGGCGCGGCCTTGCCCGGCGGACACGTCACGGGCGCGCAGCAGGCCGGCCAGCTCCTGGGCCCGGCGGCGCAGCCGCAGTTCGGCGGCGTCGGCATCGGCGATCACCTCGCGGCGCAGGGCCAGCACGGCGTCGTCGTCGACCAGCCCGATCATCCCGACCAGCTGGCGCAACCCGTCGGACAGCGCCCCGAGCCGCTGGATCTGCCGGCGCACCATCGGCGGCACGGCCGGGCGGTCGGGCTGCGGCGGCGGGAGGGTGTCGATCAGCTTGCGCCGGTAGCGCACGTCCTTGAGACCGAGGGTCACCTGCGGCACCGACCAGAGCAGCACCGCGAGGGCGAACACCGTCCAGATCACCGCACCGGCGGTGACCGCGTCGGTGACCATCCAGTACACCTGCAGCGCACCACCGGCGGCGGCGCCGAGGGAGACCAGCGACCACGCCACGGTGCGGCGCTTGGCCGCGGCATGCCGACGCACCGCGACCCGGGACGGGTCGCGGCGCACGCGCAACGCCTCACCGGCGACGTCCCGCACCTGACCGGCGGCCTGGATGCCCTTGACCAGCGCGGTGCGGGCCTGGCGGGTGCGGGCGGGAGGTCGGCTCATGGGTGTCGTCGAGGATCCGGAGCTGCGGCGGGTCAGCCCTGCTGGTTGGTCTGCTTGTCCAGCGGGATCTGGGTGCCCGCGGCACCGGCCGAGGTGTCGATGGCCCGTCCCTGCTGGGCGGACAGCTCCGGGTGCAGCTGGGCGCGCAGCTGGTCCAGGCGCGAGGCACCGGCCATCTCCAGCGTGGACTTCTGCACCTCGAGCATCCGACCCTCGACCGAGTTCTGGTGCAGCTCGCTGGCGCCGAGTGCGTTCGCGTACCGGCGCTCGATCTTGTCCCGCACCTCGTCCAGCGACGGGGTGTTGCCCGGCGCGGTGAGCGCGGACATCGACTGCATGGAGGCGGACACCTGCTCCTGCATCTTCGCCTGCTCCAGCTGGGACAGCAGCTTGGTGCGCTCGGCCAGCTTGGTCTGCAGGTTCATCGCGTTGTTCTCGACGGCCTTCTTCGCCTGCTCGGCGGCCTGCAGCGCCTGGTCGTGCATGCGCTTGAGGTCCTCCATCTGCTGCTCGGCGGCGACCAGCTGGGTGGCGAAGGTGGTGGCGGTCTGCTCGTACTCGCCGGCCTTGACCGCATCGCCCTTCGCCCGCGCCTCGTCGGCGAGCACCAGGGCCTGGCGGGCCGAGGCCTGCAGCCGCTCGACGTCGCCCATCTGCCGGGTCAGCTTCATCTCCAGCTGGCGCTGGTTGCCGATCACGGCGGCGGCCTGCTGGGACAGCGCGGCGTGCTGGCGCTGGGCGTCCTCGATCGCCTGCTGGATCTGCACCTTCGGGTCGGCGTACTCGTCCACCTTCGAGGAGAACAGTGCCATCAGGTACTTCCAGGCCTTCACGAACGGATTGGCCATCTTGGATACGTTCCTCTCGCCTCGGCGACATCCAGCGGCGACCGACGTCGTTCGCTTGTCTGCTCCCATGGTGTCAGGTGACGCCGTCAGCTTCCACCATCACCCCGGCCGAGGCAGCGAATTCCGGGTGATCCCCGAGCCGACCCGCACCGGATCCCCCCATCCCGCCGCCACCCGTCAGGGGTGGCCCGGGTGGTGGCAATGACCCCACTGCCGAGCGATCGG
This sequence comes from Nakamurella alba, assembly GCF_009707545.1. Classification (NCBI taxonomy): domain Bacteria; kingdom Bacillati; phylum Actinomycetota; class Actinomycetes; order Nakamurellales; family Nakamurellaceae; genus Nakamurella; species Nakamurella alba. The sequence continues at coordinate 353,483 of NZ_WLYK01000009.1, forward strand.
TACCACCCGAGGTGCACCGATCGACCGGTGAGGTCGAACGGCAGGTGGACGGCTGGCTACAGTTCGTACCAGAGTTCGTACCAGAGTTGCACCAGGCGTCGGTCGTCCGCGGTCCCGCGGACGGTACGGCGCTGCACCCGATCGGCCCCGATCCTGGCGCGCAGGGTGATCCGCACGAGAGGACCGCAGACCATGGGCCGGCACGCCACTGCCTCCAGCCGCCGCCGGGGCATCGCCGCCTGGCCCGTGGTCATCGCGGTGGTCGTCGTGCTCATCGTCGGCGCGGTGGTCGCGTTCGTTCTCGTCAACCGGGACGACGACCAGGCGACCACCGGCTGTGCGTCCACCACCACCCTGCAGGTCGTCGCCGCCCCGTCGGTGGCCCCGGCGATCACCGCCGCCGCGGCCGCCTTCGACGCGACCTCGCCCGTGGCCCGGTCCAGCTGCGTCAGCACCGAGGTCACGGCGATGGACGGCAGCACGGTGGCGTCGAACCTGATCGGTGGGTGGACGGTGACCGGGGTGCCGGCCCCGGCGCTCTGGGTCGCCGACGACGAGACCGAGTTGACCACCGTCGAGGACGAGAACGCCGCCATCACCTCCGGTCGGTCGACCACCCCGCTGGCCACCTCGCCGGTGGTCATCGCCGTGCGCTCGGCCAACGCCGGGACGGAGATGAGCTGGGCGGACCTGGCCGGCACCACCCCGCCGATGCTGACCGACGGGTCGACGGCGTCCCTGGTGCTGCCCACCACCAACGGCAACTCGGCCACCGTGGCCGCACTCGAATCGATCGTGGCGGCCGTCCCCGGCGGCTCCGCGGGCACCGCCGGTCTGACCGCCGCGCAGGTCGACGCCTCGTCCGCCCTGCTGTCCCGCCTCGCCGCCGGCGTCACCACCGGCAACACCGCGAGCACGCTGCGGGTGATGGCGGCCGGCACCGGGGCCGCCGTCCCGGCCTACGAAGCCGAGGTGGCGACGTCCACCCCGGCCGGCGACAACCCGCGGATCGGCGCGATCTACCCGACCGGCCCGACAGCGTCGGCGGAGATCTACTCGGTGCCGCTGAGCGGCGACTGGGTCGACCCGACCACCGGCGACGCGGCCGCGCAGTTCAACTCCTACCTGTCCGGTGCCGCAGGCACCCCGTTCTTCGTGCAGGCCGGGTTCCGGGTGCCGGACGGCACACCGGCCACCTTCCCCGGTGTCGACCTGGACCACACGGTGACGCCGCTCCCCCGCGCCGACGCCGCCGCTCGCGCGGCCCTGGTCGCCGCCGGTGCCCGCCGGGTGACCACCCCGAACACCGCCACCAGCACGCCGCCGACCAGCGGGAGCACCCCGCCTGCCAGCAGCACGCCGCCGAGCACCTCGACCAGCCCGAACGGCCCCGGCAGCACGACGAGCACCCCACCGACCACACCGACGACCCCCACCACACCGACGACACCGACGACACCGACAAGCCCGAGCGCCCCCGTGCAGACCGGGCCGACGGTGGTCGTGCTGGTGGACCAGTCGGCGGCGATGCTGGAGACGGTCGACGGCAAGAACCTGAACCAGTGGGTGCAGGAGGCGATCGCGGCCACCACCGGCGCAGCGCCGGAGGCCGGGTACGGACTCTGGATCACCAACTCCGAGGTCGACAACGACGCCACCGAGCAGCTCACCCCGGGCGTGCTCACCGCCGCCCGGACCGCCGAGCTGCAGCAGGCACTCGGCGGCTGGCAGCCGACCGGCAACAACCAGACCTACGGTGCGCTGCAGACGATCTGGCCGCTGCTCGGGTCGGTCGAGGTGCCGCAGGGGCAGCAGCGCCGGCTGATCCTGATCACCGCCGACGGCGACGACACCCCGGGCCTGTCCCGCGACGAGCTCATCACCCTGCTCGAGGGCAGCACCCCCGGGCAGCTGGACATCCTGTCGCTGACCAGCGCCGTCAACGAGGGCGCGCTCGACGAGATCGCCGCCGCTGGCGGCGGCACCCATCAGCAGGTGGACCCGTCCGGTCTGGCCGACGCCCTCACCGCCCTCGCCCGGTAAGGCCCTAGGCGAACGCCTCGATCGGCGGGCAGGAGCAGACCAGGTTCCGGTCGCCGAAGGCACCGTCGATCCGGCCGACCGGCGGGAAGTACTTCGAGGACGGCAAGACGCCGGCCGGGAAGACCGCCTCGGCCCGGGTGTAGGGGTGCTCCCAGTCGCCGGCCAGTTCCTCCGCGGTGTGCGGGGCGCCGCGCAGCGGGTTGTCGGTGGCCGGCCAGACGCCCGCACCGACCTTGTCGATCTCGCCCTTGATCGCGATCATCGCGTCGCAGAACCGGTTGATCTCGCGCAGGTCCTCGCTCTCGGTCGGCTCGACCATCAGCGTCCCGGCGACCGGGAAGGACATCGTCGGCGCGTGGAACCCGTAGTCCGCCAACCGCTTCGCCACGTCGTCGACGCTCACGCCGGTGGCCGCGGTGATCGGCCGCAGGTCCAGGATGCACTCGTGCGCGACGAAGCCGCGGGCGTCGGTGTAGAGCACCGGGAAGTGCTCGTCCAACCGCCGCGCGATGTAGTTCGCCGAGGCGATCGCGGTCAGCGTGGCGCGGCGCAGGCCGTCGCCGCCCATCATTCGGATGTAGGCCCAGGAGATCGGCAGGATCGACGCCGACCCCCACGGCGCGGCCGAGACCGCGCCGATGGAGCCGAACTCCGGCCGGTCGGCGCCGAGCTCGGCGTCCCGGCCGGCGGCCGCGGCCGAGCCGGCCAGCGGGTGCGAGGGCAGGAACGGCCGCAGGTGCTCGGCGACCGCGACCGGGCCGACACCCGGTCCGCCGCCGCCGTGCGGGATGCAGAAGGTCTTGTGCAGGTTCAGGTGCGACACGTCGCCGCCGAAGGCGCCGGGCCTGGCCACGCCGACCAGCGCGTTCAGGTTGGCCCCGTCGACGTAGACCTGGCCGCCCGCGGCATGCACCACCTCGGACAGCTCGGTGATGGTGTCCTCGAAGACACCGTGCGTGGACGGGTAGGTGACCATGATCGCGGCGAGGCTGTCGGCGTGCACCGCGACCTTGGCGCGCAGGTCGTCCATGTCGATGTTGCCGCCGGTGTCGGTGCCGACCACCACCACCCGCATGCCCGCCATCACGGCGCTCGCCGCGTTCGTGCCGTGCGCCGAGGCGGGGATCAGGCAGACCGTGCGGTGCTCGTCACCACGGGAGGCGTGGTAGCCGCGGATGGCCAGCAGGCCGGCCAGCTCCCCCTGCGACCCGGCGTTCGGCTGCAGCGACACCGCGGCGTAGCCGGTGATCTCGACCAGCCACTCCTCCAGCTGCCCGACCAGCTCGAGCAGGCCGGCGGCGTCGGACACCGGCGCATAGGGGTGCAGCCCGGCGAACTCCGGCCAGGTCACCGCCTCCATCTCGGCGGTGGCGTTCAGCTTCATCGTGCAGGAGCCGAGCGGGATCATCGTCCGGTCCAGCGCCAGGTCCTTGTCCGAGAGCCGGCGCAGGTAGCGCAGCATCGCGGTCTCCGAGCGGTACTCGTGGAAGACCGGGTGGGTCAGGAACTCCGAGGTGCGGGCGGCCGCCTCCGGCAGGCCGCCGAACGCCGCCCCGTCCCCGGCACCGGAGGCACCGAAGGCCCCGGCGACCGCGTCCAGGTGCTCGTCGGTGGTCGCCTCGGACACCGAGACCTGGACGTGGTCGGCGCCGTCGCGCCACAGGTTGACGCCGAGATCCCGCGCGGCGCCGACGATCTCGGCGGCCCGGCCGGGCACGTGCAGGCGCACGGTGTCGAAGAAGCCGTCGTGCTCCACCTCGACACCCGCCGCGGCCAGCCGGCCGGCCAGGGTGCGGGCCCGCCCGTGCACCCGCTCGGCGATCCGGCGCAGGCCCTCCGGGCCGTGGTAGACGGCGTACATCGAGGCCATCACCGCCAGCAGCACCTGCGCGGTGCAGATGTTGCTGGTCGCCTTCTCCCGGCGGATGTGCTGCTCCCGGGTCTGCAGGGCGAGCCGGTATGCCGGGTTGCCGTGCGAGTCGTGGGAAACGCCGACCAGCCGGCCGGGCAGCTGCCGCTGGATGTCGGCGCGGACGGCCATGAATCCGGCGTGCGGGCCGCCGAAGCCCAGCGGGACGCCGAAGCGCTGCGAGGACCCGACCGCCACGTCCGCGCCGATCTCCCCCGGCGCGCGCAGCAGGGTCAGCGCCAGCAGGTCGGTGGCCACGGCGACCTTCGCCTCCCGGCGGTGCGCCTCGGCGATCAGCTCGGCGTGGTCGACGACGGCCCCGGAGGCGCCAGGGTAGGACAGCAGCAGTCCGAAGAAGTCACCGACCGGCAGCTCACCGCCGGCGAGGTCGGCCACCACGACGTCGATGCCCAATGGTTCGGCCCTGGTGCGGATCACCGCGACGGTCTGCGGCAGCGTGTCGGCGTCGACCACGAACCGCGCCGACTTGGAGCGCGCGGTCCGGCGGATGAGCGTCATCGCCTCGGCGGCGGCGGTGGCCTCGTCCAGCATCGAGGCGTTCGCGACGTCCAGTCCGGTGAGGTCGGAGACGGCGGTCTGGAAGTTGAGCAGGGCCTCCAGCCGGCCCTGCGAGATCTCCGGCTGGTACGGCGTGTACGCCGTGTACCAGGCCGGGTTCTCCAGGATGTTCCGCTTGATCACGCCCGGAACCAGGGTGTCGTGGTACCCGAGGCCGATCATCTGCACCATCGGCGTGTTCTTCGCGGCCAGTGCGCGCAGCTCGGCGAGCGCGGCGACCTCGGACACCGGGGCCGGCAGCTGCAGGGCCCCGGACCGGATCGCGGCCGGCACCACCGCGTCGGCCAGCGCGTCCAGGTCCGCCTGGTCCTGCGCCTGCAGGATCGCGGCGATGCCGGGGGCGTCGGGCCCGATGTGCCGGGCGGCGAAGGACTGGGGATCCAGCGGCGAGGGCGCCGAGAAGTCCACGTGCGCGCCGCTGGTGTGGTCGATCGGGCTCATCCGGTCACCTCGTGCTCGGCCGGACGGCAGGCGCCCGGGTACGAAAGGGGAACGCGGCCCGGACGGGAACAGCACCGGACCTGCGTCTCCCCCTCTGTCATCGGTGCCTGAGAGCTTCGCCGCACGGCTTGCCCCGTCGGCGGACCCGCCTGGGCGGGTCGCTTTCCAGAGGTGTCTGTCCCCCGCGGTACGGGTGCCTGAGAGATTGTCGGGGAGAGTTGCTCCTTCGGCGCCGGCCGCCGTCCGGGGACGGTTGCCGGGCTCTCCCGCGGGGGGTGATCGACGCCGCCGACGATACCAGCGGACCCATCCGGTCAGCGGCTGCGCACTGTGGCGAGCACCTCGCCGGTCGCGTCCGCAGCTGCTCCGGCGGCCACGCCGGACCGGTCCCGCCGCCGCTGCTGACGGCGGGCCAGCACCAGCACCGCGATCGCCGCGAGCAGGCAGATCGAGCCGGACAGCACCAGTGCCGGCGGCGCACCCCAGTGCTCGGTGATCGCCCCGACGATCAGCGACCCGATGGGCGTGCTGCCCAGGAAGACCAGCATGTAGATGCTCATCACCCGGCCGCGCAGCTCCGGCGCGGTGGACAGCTGCACGGTCGCGTTCGCCATGGTGTTCAGCCCGACGGAGACGAACCCGGTGGCGACCAGCACCGCGAAGTAGACGGGCAGCCACGGGGTCAGCCCGAGCACCGCCAGCACGGCGCCGAACCCGGCGCCCCAGAGCAGCAGGGTGCGCAGCGAGGTGGTGGTGCGGCGGGCGGCCAGCAGCGCACCGACGACCGACCCGAAGGCCATCGCCGCGTTGAGCCAGCCGTACAGGTCCGCCCCGCCGTCGAAGACGTCCTTGGCGTAGGCGGACAGGATGATCGGGAAGTTGTAGCCGAAGGTGCCGATGAAGAAGATCAGCACGGTGGGCCAGAGCAGCTCCGGGGTGTTCCGCACGTAGCGCAGGCCCTCCCGCAGCTGACCCCGCCCGCGGGCGGCCCGGGGCATCGGGACCAGGTCGGCCGGCCGGATCATCGCCAGCCCGGTGAGCACCGCGGCGAAGCTGAGCGCGTTGAGCGCGAAGGCCCACCCGGTGCCGACGGCGCTGATCAGCAGCCCGGCAACGGCCGGGCCGATCATCCGGGCCAGCTGGAAGTTGCCGGTGTTCAGCGAGACGGCGTTCGGCACCAGCCGGCGCGGCACCATCTCGTTGACGAAGGTCTGCCGGGTCGGGGTGTCCACCACCGTGGCCATCCCGAGCAGGAAGGCGATCAGGTAGACGTGCCAGACCTCCACCACACCGGTCAGCGTCAGCGCGGCCAGCACCACCGCCAGCGCGCACATGAAGCTCTGCGTCAGCAGCAGCAATCGGTGCTTGGGGAACCGGTCGGCGATCAGGCCGCCCCACAGTCCGAGCACGGCGGTGGGCACGAACTGCAGGGCGGTGGTCACCCCGACCGCCAGCGGGGAGTTGGTGAGCTGCAGCACCAGCCAGTCCTGGGCGATCCGCTGCATCCAGGTGCCGGTGTTCGACACCACCTGCCCCATGAAGAACAGCCGGTAGTTGCGGACGGCGAGCGCGGCGAAGGTGCTGACCCGCTCGGCGGGCGCGGGGCGCTGCCCCGGCACGGCCGACCTGTGCAGATGCGCCCGGTCCAGCAGCTGGCGGGCGTTCACGGCAGCTCCGCCAGTCGCAGCAGCGGCCCGGCGGCGGCCAGTACGGCGGCGCGGTCGGCCTCGTCGAGTCCGGCCAGCTGACCGGACAGCCACTCGGCGCGGACGGTCTTGGTCTGCTCGATGAACTCCAGGGCGGCCTGGGTGACGGACACCAGCACCTGCCGGCGGTCGTCCGGGTCCGGGTCGCGGCGGACCAGACCCTGCGCCTCCAGTCGCTCCAGCAGCCGGGTCATCGACGGCGGTTGCACGTGCTCGCCGCGGGCCAGTGCCCCGGGCGTGAGCGGGCCGTCCCGCTTGACCCGGCCGAGGACGGCCATCTCGGACGGCGAGATCTCCTGGCCGATGGTCTGGTAGCGCATCCGGCGGGACAGGATCACCACCGCGGTGCGCAGCGCCGCGACCTGATCGACATCAACAGCACCGACAGCCGGGGCATCGTTGCTGGGCGGGACCATCGGCGGCATATCGTTAGTCTACCTCAAAGATAGCCATCCTCACGATCCTCCGGGCAGCCGACGATGCCGGGAGTGAAACGGGTGAGGGGTCGGTCAGCCCGCGGTGCGGCGGGACTGGCGGCGGCGGGACAGCTCGTCCTGCTGCACCGGGACGACCTTGTCGCCCTCGACCCGCTCGGCCGGGAACTCGGCCAGCGTGCCGGTGACCTCGCGCATGGTGCCGCCGACGGCGATGCCGAACACGCCCTGGCCGCCCTGCAGCAGGTCGACGATCTCCTCCGGTGAGGTGCACTCGTAGACGGTGGCACCGTCCGAGAACAGCGTCACGCCGGCCAGGTCCTCGACCCCGCGCAGCCGCAGGTGCTCGACGGCGACCCGGATGTTCTGCAGCGAGACGCCGGTGTCCAGCAATCGCTTGACCACCTTGAGGACCAGGATGTCCTTGAACGAGTACAGCCGCTGGGTGCCGGACCCGCCGGCCTCGCGGACGGTCGGCACGACCAGCCCGGTGCGCGCCCAGTAGTCGAGCTGCCGGTAGGTGATGCCGGCGGCCTGGCATGCGGTGGTTCCCCGGTATCCCACGAAGTCGTCGGGGATCGCATCGTTGGGGAACAGCGCACCCTGCCCGTTCTCCGGCATCGAGCCGCCTCTCTGGTCCGCTCCACCCTGCCCTGCACATCGGTGCACAGCACGTCCGGATGCAAAACACATCGGTGAAGTTCGTCCCCGACGGTAGGCCGGTGCCCGGGCAGGGTCAACGATGTCGCCCGGCGTGTCCTCAACCTTGAGTTGAGGGTGAGGATCCAGGCAGACCCCGGGACCTACGGCTTCTCGAAGTCCTCGGGTGACACCGAATCGAGGAACTCGCGGAAGCGCTCGACCTCTTCCTCTGCGTTCTCGGCCGGTTCTTCCCCCTCCGCCCCCTCGGCGTCGGACTCGTCGACGGCGCCCGCCGCATCGTCCGGCGGAACCTCGATGCCGACCTCCTCCAGCACGGCGTCCTCGACGAACACCGGCACCTCGATCCGCACCGCCAGCGCGATCGCATCGGAGGGGCGGGCGGAGACGGTGGTGCCGTCGTCGAAGACGAGCTCGCCGAAGTAGGTGCCCTCGCGGAAGTCGACCACGCGGACCTGTTCGACCTTGCGACCCAGTGCGGTGATGACGTGACCGAGCAGATCGTGGGTGAGCGGCCGCTGGGGACGCATGCCGTCGAGATGCAGTGCGATGGCGTTGGCCTCGACCTGGCCGATCATGATCGGCAGGCTGCGCCGGCCGGACACCTCGGTGAGCAGCAGGATCGGTTGCTGGTTGGTGATCTCCACGCGGACCCCGACGATGCGCATCTCGATCATCCCGGTGTGCCTTTCCGCTTCACGACGCGCCCAACGCTACACGGCAGCCCGGCGTCAGCGGCCGAACTCCCGGCGCAGTCCGGACTTCACCAGCAGGGCGTGCAACCGCAGTGCGGTCGCGGCCAGCACGGCGGCCTCCGCCTCCGCCCGCTCCCGGGCGTCGGGGTCGCGCTGCTTCGCCTGCGCCGACACCAACTGGGCGACGAGGGCGGACTCCCGCTCGGCCGCCGTCCGGAACGGCCGCAGGTGCCGCGGCTCGAGTCCGGCGGCCAGCAGTTCGGCGACAGTGGTGGCGACGAGCACGGCCTCGGCGTCGTACATCCCGCCGCCGCCGGGCGCGACGATCCCGTACTGCTCCAGCTCGCGGAGATCCGCGGTGGACAGGCCGGACTCGGCCATCAGCTCGGCCCGGGTACGACGGACATCCGGCACCCGCCCGGACCCGGGGGCCCCGGCATCGCCGGCCGACACCAGCGACCGCGGCAGCCGGGGCGCGGCGTGCAGCGGCTCGGCGCCGTTGTCGATGGCGTCGAGTTGCTCCTTGATGACCTTCAGCGGCAGGTAGTGGTCCCGCTGGGCGGCCAGCACGTAGCGCAGCCGCTCGACGTCGGCCGGGCCGAACTGCCGGTAGCCCGACGGGGTGCGCACCGGGGTGACCAGTCCCTCGGACTCGAGGAACCTGATCTTGGAGATCGTGACGTCCGGGAACTCCTGCTTGAGCCTGGCCAGCACCGCTCCGATGCTGGCCAGACCCGCGCTCTGTCCTCCGGGTTGCAGGCCCGGAGCGGTCATGACGTGCGGGCGCCCTCGGACTGGCCGGTCAGGAAGACCAGACGGAACTTCCCGATCTGCACCTCGTCGCCGTTGGACAGCCCGGAGGACTCCACCGGCTCGCGGTTGACGTAGGTGCCGTTCAGCGAGCCCACGTCGGAGACCTCGAAACCCTCGCCGGTGCGCCGGAACTCGGCATGCCGACGGGACACGGTGACGTCGTCCAGGAAGATGTCGCTCTGCGGATGCCGGCCGGCACTGACCACTTCCTGGTCCAGCGGGAACCGGGATCCGGCGTTCGGGCCGCGCTTCACCACGAGCAGGGCGGTGTCCGGGGACAGCGACTCCAGCCCGCCGACCGACTCCTCCGGCACCTCCTCGGTGGTGGAGGTGAACAGGCCGCCCGGGAAGACCGTGGTGGTGTCCGAGGACAGCTGCCCGGCCTCGCGCTCACTGTCAGTCACTCGTACTCCTTCTCGCACTGCTCACCGGTACAGCTCCGCCACTTGCCAGGTCCTGCTCGTCGCCGTCCCGGGGAGCCCGGCCGCCGACTGTTGACCTCGACCGTACCGTGCGGGTCGGGTACGGGACACCCGCGCGGTGCAGTCGGTTCAGCTCTCGCCGATGGTCTCGGCGTATCCGGAGGCGTCCAGCAGGTCGGACAGCTCGCCGCCGTCGGTCAGCCGGAGCTCGAGCATCCAGCCGTCGCCGTAGGGGTCGGAGTTCACCAGCTCGGGATTGGAGTCCAGGGCGTCGTTGCGCAGCAGCACGGTCCCGGCGACGGGCGCGAAGATGTCGGAGACCGACTTGGTCGACTCGACCTCGCCGATCGAATCGCCGGTGGCGAAGGCGGTCCCGGCCTCCGGCATCTGCACGAAGACGATGTCGCCCAGCGAGTTCTGCGCGTAGTCGGTGATCCCGATGCGGACCACGGTCTCGCCGGTGTCGCCGTCGGACCCGACGGTGCGGACCCATTCGTGGTCGGAGGAGTAGAGCAGGTCCTGGGGGATCAAGGTGGTCGCGCCTCTCGGTCGGTTGCCGTCCGGACTCAGCCGCCGGTCGGCCGAGCGTATTGAAGCGTGCGCGGCGGTCGCAAGGCGGCGATCGTGACGTCGTCGAGTTGCTCGGTGGTCATGCTCCCGCCGGCCCGCCGCACGGTGTCGAGCACCCCGCCCGGGATGGCCAGTGCGGCGGCCAGCGTGGGCGGGTCGCCGATGGCCAGCACGGTGTACGGGGCGGTCAGCGGGGTGCCGTCGAGCACGATCGCCCCGGCCGTGCCGGTGAAGGCCGAGTCCACCCCGATCCGCACGTCGCCGAACTGGTAGGCCTCCGCACCGGCGTTGCGCAGTTCCTCCAGCGCGGCCAGCAGCACCTCCGGCGGGACCCCGCCGGACGGGTCGTCGATCACGATCCGCACCCCGGGCCCGTCCGCCGGCAGCGTGCCGGTGAGGATGCCCAGCACCCGCTCCTGGCGCTCCGCCTCGGCCAGTGCCGCGGCGGAGTCCGCTCCCCCGGCCTGCAATCCGCGCAGGGTGTCCTGCAGTTCGCCGATCTCGGCGGTCAGCTCGTCCTCCCGCCGCTGCAGCCCGTCCAGGATCTGCACCAGGTCGTCCGGCCGGGCGGAGGCCAGGGCGTCCCCGGAATTGGTCTGCTGCACCTGCACCACGACGGCGAAGCCGAGCAGCGCGCACAGCACCGCGATCGAGATCCGCTCGGCGGTGCGGCTTCCGGGCCGGCTCATCCGGGTGTCACGCCTTGAAGATGTGCCGGCGGATGGCCGCGGCGTTGCCGAAGATGCGGATGCCGAGCACGACGACGACCGCGGTGGAGAGTTGGCTGCCCACCCCGAGCTGGTCGCCGAGGAACACGATGAACGCCGCGACCAGCACGTTGGCGACGAACGAGATCACGAACACCTTGGCGTCGAAGATCTTGTCCAGCCGGGCACGCAGCCCGCCGAACAGCGCGTCCAGCGCGGCGACCACGGCGATCGGCAGGTAGGGCGCGAGCCAGTCCGGCACGGTCGGGTGCAGGAACAGCCCGGCCAGGACGCCCACGACGAGGGCGAGTGCGGCGTACACGGTGGCCTCCTGATCAGCGGGTGGTCGCCACAGCGGTGGTCGGTGCGGCGTCGGTCGGTGCGGGGGGCACCGAGGCGTAGCGCAGGTCGTCGGCGGAGGCCGCGGGCAGCGTGATCGCGTCGCCGACGGTCAGGTCGAACCGGATTTCGTAGAGCGAGGCGAAGGAGTTGAACCGGCCGAAGCCGGCCGTGCTCACCAGACCGACGTGCAGGGCCGACTTCTCGCCCACCGCCTGGATCGTGATCGGCCAGAACACCGGGGTGTTGTCGACCAGGATGGACGACCCGGCGCGCCGGATACTGCTGGTCGTCCGCAGCCGCACCCCGCCGACCGCGACCGCCTCGGCGCCGGCCGCGTAGAGACCGTTGACCAGCAGCTGGATGTCGCGGTCCAGGATGACCTCGCCCCCGGTGCCGGGTTCCGGGCCGTCGATGACGATCTCCAGCCCGGGCCCGGTGACCGCGGTGCGGCCGGCCCCGGCCTCCAGCACGGCGAGTCCGTCGGCGTCGCCGTTCCCGGCCGCGGCCCGCGCCGCCCGGATCCCCTCCTCCAGCGCCGACACCGACGTCCCCAGCTCGGCCTGCCGCTGCTGGGCGCGGGTGATGTCGTCGCGCAGCGCCGTGCGGGTGCTCGCCGTGCGGCCCGCGTCGTCGTCGGTGGAGCGCAGCGCGATGCCCAGCACCACCCCGGCGACAGCGACGGCCGCCAACCCGAGGGCGAGCAGCCGGCGGGGACGGTGGGGCCGGTGGTGCCGGTGGGTCTGCCCGTCGGCGGCCCGCCGCTCCGCGGCCGCCGCATAACCCGGGTCCAGGTGGTCCTGCAGCAGCGAGGTCAGCAGCGGCAGCCCGGGCCGCGGATCAGCCACTCGCGACCGGCCGGCCGGTCAGCACCGGGGTGTGCCGGAGCACCCACCCCACCTGCACCACGTAGAGCCAGCCGGCCCACATGTACAGCACCATCCCCCACACGGTGAAGGCGATGCCGATGGGCAGCGCGATCTGCGCGAGGGTCGAGTCGCCCTGCGCGAGCAGCAGGAACGGGAAGGCGTAGAGCAGGCAGAAGGTGGCGGCCTTGCCCAGGTAGTGCACCGGCAGCGCGACGTACCCGTGCCGGCGGACCAGCCGCAGCCCGATCGCCAGCACCAGGTCCCGGCCGATCAGCAGCGCCGCCACCCACCACGGCAGGATCCCGCGGATCACGAAGGCGATCAGCGTGGCGAAGATGTAGAGCCGGTCGGCAAGCGGGTCGAGCAGTTCACCCAGCTTCGAGAACTGGTTCAGCAACCGGGCCAGCTTGCCGTCGGCCCAGTCGGTGATCGCGCTGATGACGAGCACGACCAGCGCCCAGCCGTCGGCCTGCGGCCCGAGCAGGAGGTAGAGGAAGAGCGGCACGCCGAGCAGTCGCAGCACCGACAGCGCATTCGGGATCGTCCAGATGCGGTCGGTGATCTTGCCGTGCTCGATCTTGTCGTGCCCGACCTTCTTCTGCTCGCTCTTCTCCGGCTCGGTCACCCGGCGACCCTATCTGCCCGACAGGGCTTCTCGGTGGAGCTGCAACCGGGCGTAGCAGGCCAGGGTCACCGAGTCGACGATCTCACCGGAGCCGATCATGGCGCGGAACTCCGTCTCGGTGACGACGCGGTGCACCATGTCCGCCTCCGACTCCTCGCGGGACGGCTCGCCGGGGGTCAGCCCGGTGGCCCGGTAGATGTCGAAGCCCTGGGAGCAGAAGCCGAGCGCGGACTGCAGGTGGCCCAGGTGCTCCCAGTGCTCCGCGGTGTACCCGGTCTCCTCGGCCAGCTCGGCCCTGGCCAGCTCCAGCGCACTGCCGCCGGGGCTGCCCACCGGCCAGCCGCCCATCGGGAACTCCCAGGACCGCCGGCCGATCGCGTACCGGTACTGCTCGACCAGATGGAAGCAGCCGTTCTCCTCGGCGATGACCACCGCGAAGTCCGGCTTGTCGACCACGCCGTAGGTACCGCGGCTGCCGTCCCGGCGGACGAACCGGTCCTCGCGGAACTGCAGCCAGGGACTCCTGAACACCAGGGTGCTGCTCAGCGTGCGCATCTCGGGCTCCGCGCCGGAACCGGCGGTGGCGCTCACAGCTGCGTCCCGTCCGGCACGGTCCCGCTCTCCCCCGGCCCGCCGACGGTGGCCACACCGGTCACCACCACGTCCGCACCGAAGGTCCAGTCGCCGACCACGGTCAGCCGCTCGCAGCCGGCGAGCGACGGCGGTCCGGCGGGGAAGCGCTGCTCGAACCCGGCGAGCAGTTTGTAGACCCCGTCGAGGTCCACCAGCGGTGCGGCATCCCGCTCCGGGATCAGCGTCAGCCGGGCGTCGTCGTCCAGTGCGTAGGCGTCCGAGCGCACCACCAGCAGGTCGGAGGTGGTCTTCACCGGGAGGAACCGGGAACGGTCCACCTCGATGGCCGTCGCGCCCTCGAACACGCCGATCGCGGCGCCCATCGCGGTCTCGATCTGCACCACCGACGGCGAGGACGGGTCGGCCGGGTCCACCGTCTTGACGTTGCGGATGATCGGCAGGTCGATCACCCCGTCCGCCCGCAGCACCCCGGCCAGCGCCTCCAGGTCGATCCAGAGGTTGTTGGTGTTGAAGTAGCGGTGCCGGTCGATGTCGCCGAACGCGTCGGCGTCCTCCGGCGCGGTCTGCGCCGACTCCCGGAGCACCAGGTTGCCGTCGGACCGGCGGCGGGCCAGGTGCCCGCCCTTGCGGTCGGCGGCGGTGCGCCGGCACAGCTCCATCGCGAACGGGCTGCCGGACTCGGCGAACCACCCGGCCACCCGCGGCTCCGGCCGGGCGCCGAGGTTGTCCGAGTTCGAGACGAACAGGTACCGGTAGCTGCGCTCCAGCAGGGCATCGAGCACACCGGAGGCGACCAGCGCCGTGTACAGGTCGCCGTGCCCGGGCGGGCACCACTCCAGGGTCGGGTCGGCGGGCCACCGCACCGGGGTCAGATCCTCCACGAGCAGCTTCGGTTCCTGGTTCTGCAGGAAGTCCACCGGCAGGCCGTCGACCGCCAGCTCCGGGTGCCGCTCCAGCGCCTCGAGGCTGTCGGTCCGGGTGCGGAACGAGTTCATCAGCAGCAGTGGGAGTTCGATGCCGTAGGCGGCCCGCAGGGCCAGGATCTGTGCGGCCACCACGTCCAGGAAACTGCGCCCGTCACGGACCGGCACCAACGACTTCGCCTTGTCCATGCCCATCGACGTGCCGAGGCCGCCGTTGAGCTTCACCACCGCGGTGCGGGCCATGGCCGCGGCCGCGACGTCCTCGGCGATGTCCAGGTCGGCCAGCCGGGGCAGGTCGTGCACCGGCTCGATGTCGGACTCCCGCAGCAACCCGGTGTCCCCCGCGGCCAGTGCGCGGTAGGAGTGCGCGAACGCGGCGATCGCGGCCGGGTGCACCCCGGCCTCCCTCATCAGCGTCTCCGCCTGGTCGAGTCCTGCAGGGCTGGTGTCGGGGGTGTCCGGCATGGGCGCGATGGTAGGTCACCGCCGTTTCACGACAGCGCCGCTCCTCTGACGTGCTCGAAGATGAGGTTGGTCTCGGTGAGCGCCACCTCGGGATGCGCGGACAGGGCGTCGACGACGAAGTCGCGCAGCGCCCCGGCGTCGGCGGTGGCCACGTGCAGCAGGAAGTCGTCGGCCCCGGCCAGGAAGTACACGTCCAGCACCTCCGGCCGCTCGCGGATGCGCCGGGTGAACTCGGCCATCCGGCCGCGGTGACCGGCCTGCAGCCGGACCGCGATCATCGCCTGCAGCGGCAGGCCCAGCGCCTCCGGGTCGATGTCCGCCCGGTAGCCGCGGATCACCCCCGACTCGCGCAGCGCCCGGACCCGGCCCAGGCAGGTCGACGGGGCGATGCCGACCCGCTCGGCGAGCGCGTTGTTGGTGATCCTGGCGTCCTCGGCCAGCACCCGCAGGATGCGCCGGTCCACCTCGTCCGGCAGCGGCCGAACATCCTGCGGGCGGACCCGGGGACCGCTCGCCGGATCCGAAGATGACAGTGCCATACCATGATCGTATCGAATCTTCTTCAGATGCCTTCCCAACTTCCACGCACTTGTTCACAATTCTGGGGTCCAGACTGCCACCGCCGCCAGACCAGGCACGACCGTGTCGAGAAGAGGAAAGATCATGCGCATCGGCGTCCCGTCCGAGGTCAAGAACCGCGAGTACCGGGTGGCGCTCACCCCTGCGGGTGCGCACCAGCTCGCGGCCGCCGGCCACCAGGTGCTGGTGCAGTCCGGTGCCGGCGCGGGCTCCCGGATCCCCGACGAGGAGTACGTCGCCGCCGGCGCCACCATCGTCGCGACCGCGGAGCAGGCGTGGGGCGACGCCGAGATGGTGGTCAAGGTCAAGGAGCCGATCGCCTCCGAGTACGGCTTCCTGCGCGAGGACCTCACCCTGTTCACCTACCTGCACCTGGCCGCCGACCGGCCGCTCACCGAGCGGCTGCTGGCCGCCGGCACCACCTCGATCGCCTACGAGACCGTGCAGCTGGCCGACCGGTCGCTGCCGCTGCTCGCCCCGATGAGCGAGATCGCCGGCCGCATGGCCCCGCTGGTCGGCGGCTACCACCTGATGCGCAACGAGGGCGGCCGCGGCGTGCTGCTCGGCGGCGTCCCGGGTGTGGAGAACGGCAAGGTGGTGGTGCTCGGCGGCGGTGTCTCCGGCGCCCACGCGGCCACCATCGCGCTCGGCATGCGGGCCGACGTCACCGTCATCGACCTGTCGCTGCCGACACTGCGCCGGATCGACGGCCAGTTCCACGGCGCCGTGAAGACCATCGCCTCCAACGCGTACAACATAGCCGCGGCGGTCCGCGAGGCCGACCTGGTCATCGGCGCCGTGCTGATCCCGGGCGCCAAGGCGCCGAAGCTGGTGACCAACGAGCTGGTCTCGCAGATGCGCGAGGGCTCGGTCCTCGTCGACATCGCGGTGGACCAGGGCGGTTGCTTCGAGGACACCCACGCCACCACCCACGACGACCCCACCTTCACCGTGCACGGCTCGGTCTTCTACTGCGTGGCGAACATGCCGGGCGCGGTGCCGCGCAGTTCCACCTTCGCGCTGACCAACGCGACGCTGCCGTACGTCTCGGCGCTGGCCGGCCACGGCTGGCGGGCCGCGCTGGGCGCCGACCCGGCGCTCGCCGCCGGCCTGACCACCCACGGCGGCACGCTGACCAACCTCCCGGTCGCCGAGGCGCACGACCTGACCGCCGTCACCCCGGCCGCCGTCCTGGTCTGAACTCCGGGGTCCCCGCGCCTGGTGCGCGGTGGGGTGTGACCCCGCCGCGCACCGGGAACCCGGCTGGCGCACCATGAGGTGCACGGCACCGGAAGAAGCCCGGAGCCGGACGGCGAAAGGGAGATCGAGATGCCGACGCGTACCGCACGGACCGAATGGAAGGGTGGCCTGCAGGACGGGTCGGGCTCGGTGAGCCTGGTCAGTTCCGGGGCCGGGACCTTCGACGTGTCCTTCCCCCGCCGGGCCGCCGACGAGGCCGGTGGGGTCACCAGCCCGGAGGAGCTGATCGGCGCGGCGCACACCTCCTGCTACTGCATGCAGTTCTCCGCGCTGCTGGGCGAGGCCGGCGCGACGGTGAACAGCCTGGTCGCCGATGCGGTCGTCGGTCTCGGCCCGGACCCGGCCGGCGGCTTCCGGCTGACCGGCATCAAGATCACCGTGCGCGGGCAGGTCGAGGGTGTCGACGAGGCGACCTTCAAGGAGGTCGCCGAGGCGGCCAAGGCCACCTGCCCGATCTCCAAGGCGCTCACCGGCGTCGAGATCTCGCTGGACGCCGCGTTCGCCTGAGCCCGGGGCTCAGCCGAGCCCCAGCTCCGACATCACCTCGCCGAGGGCACGGTCCAACAGGGCCACGCCCTCGGCGAGCTCGTCCTCGGAGACGGTCAGCGGCGGCGCGATCCGGAACGTCCCGCCCATGCCGCGGATCTGCACCACGTTCATGTGCAGGCCCAGTTCCATGCAGCGGCGGGTGACCGCGGCGCCAAGATCGTCGGACGGCTGTTTGGTCTCCCGGTCCAGCACCAGCTCCATCCCCTGGAACAATCCCCGGCCGCGCAGATCGCCGACCACCGCGTACTTCTCGCGCAGCTCCTCCAGGCCGGCGCGGAGCAGCGTCCCCTTCTTCTCCGAGACGGCGGCCATGTCGTCGCGTTGCAGCACGTCCAACACCGTCACGCCGACGGCCGCGACCATCGGGTCGGAGACGTGGGTGGTGTAGAAGAGGTACCCGCGCTCGTGCGCGATCGCCTCGATCTCGGCGCTGGTCACCACCGCGGCGAGCGGCAGCCCGGCACCGAGAGTCTTGGACAGGGTGAGGATGTCGGGCACCACACCGTCCCGCTCGAACGCGTACCAGGCACCGGTGCGGCAGAGGCCGGTCTGCGCCTCGTCGACGATCAGCAGCATCCCGCGTTCCCGGCACTTGGCCTGCAGCGCGGCGAGGTAGCCGGGCGGCGGGTCGATCAGCCCGCCGGAGGACAGGATCGGCTCCACCAGGCAGGCCGCGAGGCTGCCGACGGACTGCGCGTCGACCAGCATGAAGGCGTGGTCCAACTGCCGCTGCCAGTCGAAAGTGCCGTCGGGGTGGGTGAAGTCGGGCCGGTAGGAGTCCGGTGTCGGGATGGCGATGTTGCCCGGGGTGGCCGGCCCGTAGCCGGTGCGGCCGGAGCTGTAGGTGGCGGCCGCGGCGGCCCCGGTCATCCCGTGCCAGGACCGGCTGAAGGAGACGACCTCGAACTTCCCGGTGACCAGCCGGGCCATCCGCAGCGCCGCCTCGTTCGACTCGGCGCCGGTGGACAGCAGCAGCACCTTCTCCAGCGGGTCCGGCAGCGTCTCCACGATGCGCCGGGCCAGGTCGACGACCGGCCGGGACAGCATCCCGCTGAACAGGTGGTCCAGCTCCCCGACGTACCGGCGCACGGTGGCGACGATCTCCGGGTGCGAGTGACCCAGGATCGAGCTCATCTGGCCGGAGGTGAAATCCAGCAGACTGCGGCCGCTCTCGGTCCACAACCGGGTGCCCTCCGCCCGGACGACGATCTCCGGGGTGAAGCTGCCGCCGTACCGGATCAGGTGCCGGTCCACGTCCGTCCAGAACTCCTCGGTCATGGACCGGCATGCTATCCGGAGGATGGCCTCCCGGTCAGCAGTCACTTGGTCAGCGGCACCGCGACGGTGAACGGCTGACCCCAGTAGGCGACGAACTTCTGCTGGGCCGGGACCTTGTACCCCGCAGGCACCTTCGTGGTGACGACGCAGTAGGTGGCCGGGGCGGCGGAGCTGCTCACGGTGCCCGAGGACGGGGTGGTCCAGCCGCCGAGCTTGGACTTGCACGCGGCATCGCGGATCTCGAAGGACACCGCACCGACCGCCTTGCTGCCGTCGCGGTAGCTGAGCGAGCCCTTCGCGGTCGGGGCGGCGACGGACTGGCCGCTCTGCACCAGGTCGGTGAACTCGGTGGTGCTCCAGATCCCGGTGGTGCCGGTGACGGTGGCCGTGCCGACGTACTTGTACTTGCTCGACAGGATGTTCGCCTCGTGCGCCGGCGAGGCCATGTAGGCGTCGAAGACCTGCTGCGGGGTGGCCGTGACAGACGTTGCCATCGCGATGTTCTCACCCCACATCGTGCGGTTGGAGGCGCCGCCGGTGCGGGCAACATCCTCCCAGGCGTTGGGGTTGCGCAGCAGCTGGCCGCCGGACTGCCCGGTGGCCATCTTCTGCGACCAGCCGAGGGCGGTCGAGACCAGACCCTTCGCCTCCAGCACGGGGTTGAGCCCCTTCGCCTGCCGTGCCCGGTTGATCAGCGCCACCAGTTCGGCGTCGAAGGAGGTCATCCGGGTCGGCGCGGACCCGGCCGCCGCCGGGGCCGCCGAGGCGGTCGACATCCCCAGCACGGCAACGGCGGACAGCAGCAGCGTGAGCAGCACGGCGCGGGCCCGGCGCAGGAGAGTGGCGGTCATCGGTGTCGTCCTTCGTGGAGGTTCTCGGTCTGGTGGCAGGTGCTGATGGGGGTGCGCGTGCAGATGGTGGAGCCGATGGCGGGCCGCTGTGGACATGGAGGTCACGATCCGTGGCGGACCCATCAGCGGCGATAGCTCACTGTAGTCGCAGATCGACAATGAGTGACAGATCCCGAGAGGGTGGTGTCACCTAGCTCTGCGTAGCGAAGACTTACTCTTCGTTACGACAATCCATCTCCCGGAGCACCGCACTGCCCCGAGCGCCTGTCCGCATCGTCACGAGGACCCTCGGTGAGAACGCCTTCATCAACGGCTCATCACCGGCTCACCGGACCGCCGGAGATTCGTGGTGCGGCGCCGGACGGTCCGGATGCCGACACGAGAGGTGGTCGACATGACCGACATCAACACAGCCGACTCCAGGCGCCCGGGCTTCCTGCGCCGACTGGCTGCCGCCGGTGCGGTGGCCGGCATCGCCCTCACCGGCAGCGTCGTGCTGGCCGGACCGGCGGCCGCCGAGGAGCGTCGTTGCACCGGGTCGATCGGCCGGGTGACGCTGGACAACGTGGTCGTGCCGGCCGGGCGCACCTGCATCCTCACCGGCACCAAGGTGGAAGGGACGGTGAAGATCGAGCGCGGCGCCACCTTCCGGGCCAACGGGATCACGGTGAAGGGCAACGTCCAGTCCCAGGCGCACAAGCTGGTCCGCATCGACAGGTCGGTGATCGACGGGTCGATCCAGCTGAAGAGCGGTGGAGTGCTCTACCTGGAGCGCAACCGGGTGGACTCCGACATCCAGCTGTTCTCCAACAAGGGCCGCCAGTACGTCTTCGCCAACCGGGTGGAGGGCAACCTGCAGTGCAAGTCCAACTCCCCCGCGCCGGTCGGCGGGAAGAACGTCGTGAAGGGGAACAAGGAGGACCAGTGCCGCCGGCTCTGACCCGGTGCGGTTCATGAGTGCGGCCGCGGGGGTTGTCCTCCCGCGGCCGCAGCTGTTCCATGGTGCGGTGCCCCGGCAAGGGTCCGGAGCCGCGAACGACAGGTAGGCGGCGACGATGCCCCGCACCAGGACGACCGGGATCCTGCTCGCACTCGCGGCGTTGATCGGCGGCCTGACCGCCGGTCCCGTTGCGCCCGCCGGGGCTGCACCGGCAATGTCCGCACCAGCTGTGGCCGCCGCGGTCTCGTCGACCCCGACACTGCGGTCCTGGGTCCTGCACCAGACGAAGCTGGTCGCCAATCACTACTTCTCGAGCAGCGCGACCAACGGCTGGAGCTGGGCCACCTACTTCCAGGGCAACCAGGCGCTGTACGGGACGGCGGGCGACGACGCCTACCTGAACCGCTCGATCACCTGGGGCACCGCGAACCGGTGGGTGCTGGGCACCGAACTGCCGGTGGCGGACCGGTTCACCGCCGGCCAGGTATACATGGACACCTACGGCGGGGTCGGCGGGCGGATCGCCGAGAACGAACGGGCAGTGACCGCGCGGCTGTCCGGCGACAACCGGTTGACCCCGTTCATCGACGGCATGTTCATGGTCCTGCCGGATTTCGCCAAGGTGCGGACCCGGACGAAGAACCAGGCGTACTCGACGAAGTTGCGCGACTACTTCGTCTTCGCGCGGGACGACGCCACCGGGTCTTTCCCGGGCAGTGGCCGGCCCGACTGCACCGGGTACCCCAAGGGTCTGCGCGATCCGGCGACGGGGTTGTGGTGGCGGGACTGCATCGCCAAGGGCCCCGCAGCGAACGGGGCCTTCTGGGGGCGCGGGAACGGCTGGGTGATGGCCTCGATGGCGCGGGTGCTCGGCGAACTGCCGGCGACCGATCCGTACCGCGGCGACTACGTGCAGGCGCTGACGACTCTCGCCGAGGCGCTGCGGCTCCGGCAGAGCAGCCAGGACGGCATGTGGCGCACCGATCTCGCGAACCCGGCGCGCTTTCCGGCGCCGGAGGTCAGCGCCTCGGCGTTGATCGCCTTCGGGATGGCGTACGGGATCCGCGCCGGGTTGCTGGACCGGTCGGTCTACGGGCCGGTGGTGGCCAGGGCGTGGAACGGGATCCGGCAGTTCATCGGGGCGGACGGGACGGTGTCGAACTGCCAGGACACCGGCTTCGAACCGGGTCCGATCGGCCGCACGCAGCCGTTCTGTGCCGGGGCGGTCGTGCTGGCTGGGTCCGAGATCTCCCTGCTGTATCCGGATCTCGCGCTGGGGCGCCCGGTGACGTCGGCGAGCGGCGGCAACCCGGCGTACCTGGTGGACGGCAACCGCAGCGCGGTGTGGGTCGCGGCCGCCGGGTACCCGCGCGGGGCGGTCGTCGACCTGGGCAGCACCAGGGTGGTGTCCAGCAGCTACCTGATCGGATATCTCGACCGGGCGTACAAGTACCGGATCGACGTCGCCACCGCCGGTCCGGCGGGACCGTGGCGGACGGTGCTGGACCGGACCGGCAACGTGGTGACCGGCTCGAACAACGAGTGGTTCGCCGATACCGCCGCCCGCTGGGTCCGGCTCACCGTCACCGGCGGACCGTCGGGCGTCAACCAGGTCAGCATCGAGGAGTTCGGCCTCTACCACGTCTGGTAGCGCTCAGTGATCAGTTGCGAGGCAGACGTGTGGCAGAGCTGACATGCCGTGTCGCAGAGCCGTGATCGTTACGGCGCTGGCGAGGATGACCTGACTGTCCCGTCCAGCAGGAGGTTCTCGTGCACATCCGGAACAAGGTCATCGCCGTCACCGTCGCGGCCGTCGCAGCGCTGGGCGGGGGTGGTTTCGCCCTCGGCAGCGCCATGGCCGCTGCGGCGCCCGGACCGCTGTCCCCCGCGGCGACGTTCACTCCGGTGGAGCCGTGCCGGCTCTACGACTCCCGGGTCGATCCGGGCGCCAAGATCGGGAACAGGGAATCCGTCGCGCTGGCCGCGCGCGGTGAATGTGGCATCGATCTGCAGGCCTCCGCGCTGGCGGTGACCGTGTCCGCCGTCGGTCCCACCGGCAACGGATACCTTCGTGTCGCCCCGGCGGCGGACGCCGGCGGCAGCGTGGTGCCGGGCGCGGGAGTGACGACGGTGTTGACCTACTCGGGCAACCAGAGCACGACCAGCGGCGCGGTCATTCCGCTGCGCTACCCCGACGCCGACGGTGCGGAGTTCTTCCTCACCAACTACGGCGCGACCACCAACGTCGTGCTCGACGTGACGGGCTTCTACTCGCCGTTCGCCATTCCGTAAGCGGCGATCCGACGGCGGGGTGCTGCGGGAGCGGGCACCCCGCCGCCTGGCCGGTTCCCGGGTCAGTACGACGGGCCCCTGCGGCAGCGGGCACCTGCCGTGGTCGGCCGGGACCACTACGAACCCGTCGGGCGCGGTGCCGAGCGGGCGCCGGCCGAGCGGATGCCCAAGCTGCGGCGCGCCGACTACCCGACTCCCGTTCAGAACGGCGGGGTGTCGTCATCGTGGTCCTCGGGCTGCCAGGCGGGTTCCCACTCGCCGGGGTCGGTGATGGCGGGTGGGGGTCTTCGGGTGGTGCGGCCGAGGGCGCTGACCAGCGTCGCTGAACGGTCGTTGTGTTCGGTGATGGTCCAGGCGGTGAAGGTCTTCAATCGGTGGTGGAACCGGCAGAGCGGTCGGAGGTTGCGCAGGGTCGTCTTGCCGCCGGCGGCGGGATTGTTGTGGTCGAAGGGCTCGCCGTGGTCGACGTCGCAGCGTTCGGCTGTGCGGTTGCAGCCCACCCAGGAGCAGGTATGGGTCAGCAGCATGACCTTGCGGCGCAGACTCCCGGGCGGGACATAGACGCGGTCGGACACCCCGACGGGTGCGCCGGTGTCCGGGTCGATCACCAGCAGAGTGACCGAGTTCGCGGCCTTCAGGAGCTGCCGGGCGAGGTCGGGCGAGATGCAGCCGAACCCGGACATGTCCCCCGGGTGGTCGGCCAGACCGGCGAGGGCTTCCAACGAGATGGTGATGACGCCGTTCCAGGGCAGCGCCGGGTTCACGGCGCGTTCCTGCCACACCGGAGCTCTCCACTTCTTGTCGGGCGGGCGGGGGGTGTCGGGGTCATCGGGCGAGGTCGGTCCGAACGGAGGTGGGTCGCCGGGATCAGCGTCGCCGGGCTCCGGCCGGTCTCCGAGTGGCCCGCCTGATCGGTGTCGGGCGGCTCGTATTGTGAACATCCAGTGCGCTCCTGGGCCAGCGGATGTTCAGAATCGCAACGGTTCTCGGGCTCAGAACCCGCCGCTGCAGCGATGTCCGCGGGTCGCCTGTCCGGTGTCTCGGCGGTGTCGCGGCCGGCTCCGATTTCAGCGTTGTCGTCGTCCTGAGGGTGACCGTCGACGGCCACGTCGGCTGGATCATCGGACTCACCTTCGTTCTCGGAGCCGTCACCCACCGAGCTCTGGTCGACAGCCACGTCGGCTGGTGCATCGGACACACCCGTGTTGTCGGGGCCGTCACCCACAGAGAACATGTTGACAGCCCCGTCGGTATCACTGTCAGCGTCGATACCTGGGGAGTCCTCGGCGTTGTCGACGGCTTCTGAGACATCAGCCGCAACGGCGTCGGAGGGATCGGTGTCCGTGCCGACCGAACCGGTGTCGGCCCTGGCGGTTCCGGAGGTGTCGCCGTCCGACTGGTATCCGGCGTCCGCGGCGGACTCGGACACCAGATCGTCGGACTCATCGCCCGCCGTTTCATCGCCCTCATCCTCAACGGCATCGACGGCATCGCCGTCCGGCTCCCTGCCCGCTGTCCCATCGATACTGTCGCCCACGTCGGCGATGTCGTCGATGTCGGCAGTATCGCAGTCCGCCTCCTCGACGACGGACTCATCCTCATCATCGGACCCTGGTACGGCTGCATCGGCAACACGATCATCCGGCTCTCCGCCCTCGGTCTCATCAGCGAGATCGGCGGCGGCAACTGGTTCATCGACGACGTCCTCGTACTCATCGTCGTCGGGCATGTCTCCGCCGGCGGCGACGTGTGCGGCGGCAGCGAGGATCTCACGGAGGTCGATGGTGCCGTGGGTGTGGAGCTGTTCGAAGATCGCAGCGAACGCATCCGCCCGGCACTGCTCCAGCGTGCGGCCGCCGGCGTTGCCCATGGTGCGGGCGATCTGATCGACCAGCTGCTGCACCAGCTGGGCATTCTCGGCGGTCAGGTCCGCGTAGAACCGGGCCATCGCCCCGTCCAGGTCGTAGCGGCCGGTGCAACGTCGGTTGAAGGCACGCTTCTCCGCCTCCGCCGCGTCCTCGGGTTCCAGGTCGGTGACGATCCGTTTGAGCAGGTACTCCAGCTTCGCCGGCGCCAGCCTCGGGGCGATCTTCAACGCCCGGCGTTCGAACTCGCACCACAAGGCGAGGTCGTTCAGCTTGCACGCGTACTTGTGGATCATCGACGCCCGGGTCTGATCCAGCACACCCTCACGCAAGAGCTCGAGGGTGTCGGGCAACTCCCTGACCAGGGCAAGGGCCCGCTGCACATAGATGTTCCCCGACTTGGGCGAGAGCACCAGCGCCGCGACGATCTCGCCACCTGCCATGTCCTGCCGGGCCTTGGCCTGCTCCAGGGTGTCCATCAGGTCGAAGAACTCCGCCTGCGAATCCGGGTTCGACGCCCGCAGATCGTAGACCCGCTCCGCGGCAGGGTCCTCACCCGCAGCGGAGTTTTGGCCGGCGGTACTGTCTTGACCGGCGGCGCCATCCCGACCAGCAGCGCCTTCATGATCATCAGCGTTGCCCTGACCAGCACCGGCGCCGACACCCGAGCCGGTGTCCTCACCAACAGCGGAATCCTGACCAGCTGTGCTGTCCTGACCATCAGCGCAGTCCTGATCATCAGGGGCTCCATTACCCGTGCCGGTGCCCTCACCAATAGCGGAATCCTGACCATCAGCGCTGTCCTGATCAGCACCAGTGCTCTCGCCATCGACACCCTGACCACCGGGGCCCTCACCTGCGGCGCTGCCAGCACGGCGAGAATCCTCTCCCGCGGCGTGCCGGCCAGGTGCGTCCTGATCGGCGGCGGAGCCCTCATCCGCGCCGGTGTCCCTGGCGTGCTTGGCGTGCTTGGCGTGCTTGGCGGGGTGCTTGAGCAGACCCTCGGCGGAGGGGATCACACCGGGCTCGGCCAGCCGGACCATCCACCCCTGCATCACGGCCTGCAGGTACGAGATCGCCTGGTAGCCCGCGGCAATCCCATCGATCACCGTCCGGCCGGACAGCTCGGCAGGGTCAAGGGTGGACAGTGCACGCAGCGCGTCTTCTGCGCGCTGCGCTGCCGGCGCCGTCTCCGACGATGCTGTCATGAATGCCACCCCTTCCGCCTGCGCCAACCTGATCCGCGAGATCCGTTGTGTCCACCTCCCCCCGGAGGTCACTGATTCGAGACTACCAGGCCAGCAGTATTTTTAGGCAGTTTGTCCACAACTACTTCGCTCCGCGACCACCCGTCAACCCGCCGTGGTCGACCCCGGCAGCCGGCATCACGGGCTCGGTGGGAGCGGCGCCGGGCCGTTCACGACCCATCGCAGGTCCACTGAACCTGCGCGGTCGCGATGTCCCGCAGCATGGCCGATCCCACCGACAGCCGGCTCCTCGACGGTCGGGACCTGCTGCGCCCGACCCGCCGACGCCGTCCTCAGATGGCCTACCCCGCTCCCACAGGCTGGTCCGCCGACCAGAACCGACTGCCGAGCAACAGCTCTCACGAAGGCAGATGTCCGCCTCGGACGACCCTGCCGGCTGATCGGTCGACCACCGACCCCTCCCCCGACCCGAGCGCCGCCTCGATCTCCGGCAGCCGGGCGCGTCCGCGCCCGTCGACCCGGCCGCCACGGTCGTCATCAACGAGGTCTACTGCGGTGGCGGCAACAGCGGTGCCACCCTGACGCGACCGGAGAACCAACGCAATTCCCCGTGCGTCGGACATAGCCAAACACGCTCTCACCTGCGACGATCACGCGATGCGAAGTCGTTCGCGCGACATGTGGTGGGGTACGGCGATCGAGGCGCCCGATCCGGGCGCACTCGCGGTGTTCTACGCCCGGCTGCTGGGCTGGGAAGTGGTGCAGATGGCGGAGGACCAGGCGATCGTGACGCCGCCACAACCGGGGGTCTACATGGTGTTCCAGCGCGCGGAGGACTGGACCGCGCCGGTCTGGCCGCCCGTCCCCGGCGCCCAGCGGCCGATGATGCACCTGGACTTCGAGGTCGGCGACCTGGAAGAGGCAGTGGGCGAGGCGATCTCGTTCGGCGCCACCCTCGCGGAGGACCAGCCGCAGGAGCGCGTGCGGGTGATGTTCGACCCGGCGGGCCACCCGTTCTGCCTCTGCCTCGACGGCGACTGATCGATGTTGTTCGTCGGCGACGCCTGGCAGGGCGACCACCACGACATCGAGGTACAGGATGCGAACGGGAGGATCGTTGCCCGAGCCCGGCTGCCGGAATCCCTCGAGGGCATGGGGCGGCTGCACGAGCTCATTGCCGAGCACCTGACCGACGTAGATGTCGACCCGGAGACCGGTGGCCTGACGGCGGGCCGAGTCCTCATCGGCACCACAGCCCCTCGCGGTAAATGGGTCTCGGCGCTGATCGGCCCCGGGTACACCGTCTACGCGATCGACCTGTCCACGAGAGACCGGCCACGCACCGACACCGACACCGACACCGACACCGACACCGACACCGAGGACAACGTTCCTACATTGGCCGGAGTCGTTCGACAGGAGCCGGCGGGGTTCGGTCCACCGGAGGGCTCCACTCCGGCGGACAAGGACCTCATGCTGATCTCACGGATCCAGCAGGGCTGCGTCTGGGACCGGATCCGCGAGCGGTCGCGACTACGGTCGGCGTTGCTCGAGTACTTCCCGGCCTGGCTGGCCGCGTTCGACGACCCGGCGGACAGAGACTCGCTGGAGCTGCTGCTGCAGGCACCCGATCCTTCCCTTGCCGCCGCGCTGTCGTTCTCCAAGATCTCCGCCGCGCTGCGGCGGGCAGGTCGTTCCGACGTGCCGGGCAGGGCGTCCACCATCCAGCAGCTGCTGCGCGCGCCGGCCGTCCGCCGTAGTCCGATGGCGGAGCAGACCTACGCCCGTACCGCGATCTCCGCCGCGAAAGGCATCGAGATGATCGACGTCTCCATGGCCGGGATGCGGGAGATCGTGGGGCAGGACGGCTGGCCGACCGGACACTGACAAGCCCGGCCGAGCCCAGCCCCGCCGCACCGATCAGCTCAGCCGCTCCGTCAGGTGCACGACGACGTCGTCACCGTCGGTCTTCCCGATGGTCTTGCGGATCGCCGCGGCCACCGGCAGCTTGTGGGTGCCGTCGCCGAGCGCCATGAACGCACCACGGAAGGGCGTCCCGTCGACGGTGCCGGCCACCTTGACCAGTCCCCTGGTCCCGAAGATCGCCGCGGAGTCGGGCAGCTGCACGCAGGTCCAGGTGTCACCCTCCCGCACCCGGCCCAGGGTGGCGGTGAAGGTGATGTCCAACGGTCCGGCGTTGCTCCCCATCGAAGCAGCCTGCCTCAGTCGACCTCCGCAGGCAAGGGACGACCGCCCCGGAACCGAGTGGCCACCAGGGCGATGGCGACGGCCACCACCAGGGGCATCCAGAACGGCATGGCAGCAACAGTTGTCGTCCAGCCGGCCGACCCGATGACGAGCACCAGCACGGCCACGCCGATGGCACCGCCCAGCTGGTTCATCACGAAGAGGATGGTCCCTGCGGTCGGCGCCGACTCCGCCGGCAGGCTGCGGTACATGGCCGTCACGGTCGGGCTGGCCACCGCCCCCAACCCGAGTCCGACGACCAGGTCGACGACGACGAAGACGACGACCGGCAGCCCGGGGCCACCGATCAGCAGAATCCCGAACCCCGCGGCGGCGAGCAGTGCGCCGGAGATGACCAGGGCGCGCGGATCCATCCGGTCGGCCAGTGCCCCGGCGATCGGCATGACAACGAGAGTGCCCACGCCGTAGGGGATCAGCAGCAGGCCGGCGGTCAGCGCGGACAGCCCGGCGACGTCCTGGAAGTACTGCGGGACGGCGAAGAAGACCGGGTACACGGCGGCACCGACGAGCGCCATGACCACCACGGGAGCGGTGAACCCCCGCTGCCGGAACACCGAGACGTCAACGATGGCAGATGATCTCCGACGCAGCGACCACCACACGAAGACCGCCAGCACCAGCACACCGACGACCAGCGTCGGCAGGAAGCGCACGGTGATGCCGTGCAGCACGCCGACCAGTCCGACCGAGAGCAGCAGCAGTCCGACCAGGTCCAGCCGACCGGTTCCGGGCTCGCGACCCCGGACCACGACGAAGGAGGCGAGCAGCACCAGCACCCCCGCACCGAGCACCACCCAGAACGAGCTCCGCCAGCCGGAAGTGGCGACCAGGGCGCCACCGAGGAACGGTCCGGCCAGCGGCCCGATCGCCATGACCGCGGACACCACACCCATCATCCGGCCGACCCGATCACGCCCGGCCGCCTGCGCCAGCGCACTCAGCATCACGGGTTCCAGTGCGCCGCCTGCACCCTGCACCGCACGGGCCACCACCAGCCATCCGAGGGACGGCGCGAGTGCACTGCCGGCGGCGCCGACGAGGAACAGCGACAGCGAGACCAGCCAGGTCCGGCGCAGTCCGAACCGGACACTCGCCCAGCCGCCGACCGGGATGCTGATCGCCGAGACCAGCAGGTACGCCGTGGTCACTGCCTGCCCCGACGCGACCGTGACACCGAACTCGCCCGAGATCGCCGGCAGGGTCACGCCGGTCATCGTCGTACCGAGCAGAGCCAGCAGTCCGCCCGCGACCAGCACCGACGCCAGCAGCGGCAACCTCGGAGTGAACTCATAAGTTCTCTGATCTGAATTCATGCGTTCAACTGTACGCCTGAGTTCAGTTCACGCAACGTCTTGGTAAGATCGGTCCCATGACGGCACCACCTGACCGCGGCACCCGCATCCTCGAGGCGGCCCTGGCCGTGTTCGGCCGGGACGGTTTCGCCGACGGCAGCGTGGACGACATCGCCCGGACCGCCGGGGTCGCGAAGCCGACCGTCTACAGCCGGTTCGGCGACAAGGGGGCCCTGTTCGTCAGCGCGATGGCCCTGGGCGCGGAGAAGGCGAACCGGCGGATCGAGCAGGTCATTGGCGAGCTCGACACCCGGACCGCAGACCTGCGGGCAGCGCTCGAGCGGCTCGGGTTCGCGCTGTCCGAGTGCATGGTGTCGGAGGAGGGCTCGGCCGTGGTGCGACTGCAGGTCTCGGAGGGGCGCCGCTTCCAGCAGCTGGCGGATCAGGATCGCCGCGAGGCCCATCTCGAGCTGCTGGCCGGCAAGCTCGCACTGCTGTCGTCCGCGGGCAGGCTGCAGATCCCGGATCCGCACCGTGCGGCCCGCCAGCTGATGGCGCTGGTGACGGCCGACGCCATCGCGCTCAGCGGCACCGGCACCCGGCCGCTCTCCGAGGACCAGATCGACGCACCGGTCCGCGCCGGGGTCGACCTGTTCCTGACCGCCTATGGGTCTTAGACGGTCAGCACCAGCAGGTGCTGGCCGCCCCCGGCCTCGACCGAGCAGCGGATCTGCAGGTCCGGCGCCAGCCGGGACATCCGGTCGGTGAGCCAGTCGGCGAGCTCCCGGCCCTCCGCCGCACCCGGGCAGCGACCGACCACCTCGCGACCGCCCTTGCGGCGCAACCGGTCCGCGGAGGTGAGCAGCACCGCGGGATCGGCGACCATGCCGTCGGCCGGCCAGCTGATCACCGGCGTCACCGCGCCCTTGCGGGTGTTGCACGCCCGGTGCGCCAGCCGCTCGACGGCGCCGGGCGCCTTCTTCTTCGAGGCGGTGAAGTAGCTGTCGACGCTCGGCCCGCGGGCGTCGTTCACCGAGCGGTCCGGATCGACCGGCTCGTCGCAGACCCAGCAGCGCCAGCCGTCGCGCTCCCCGACCTCGTCCATGGTGGCCATGCCGGTGACGCTAGCAGCGGCGTACCGTCAGTGGCATGGGTGACTCCGAGGAGACGACGACGCCGGACAACGGCCCGATCTCCCGCGCGCTCGAGGGACCGGAACTGCGCTGGCCGGAGGACAACGACACCTCCGAGGAGCCTGCGGACCGGCGCACCCCGAACCCGGGTGCCGTGTTCCTGACCGGCCTGACGGTCCTGCCGCACTGACCCGCCGCCGATGAACCCGCTGCTGCTCCCGGTCGTCGCGGCGCAGGGCATCCGGGTCCGCCGGACGACCGAGATCCTGCCGGAGGCAAAGGGTCCGACCACCGGCCGGACGCCGGGGCGGGAGCCCGCGCTGCGACTTTCGGTGATCGGCGAATCCACTGCCGCAGGATGCGGAGCCGCCACCCACGAGCAGGCCTTCACAGGTGCGCTGGCGAGAGCGCTGTCCGGCAGGACCGGTCGGGCGGTGGAATGGCAGGTGCACGGCAGCAACGGGGCGACCGTGCGCCGGGTCCGCCACCAACTGCTGTCGCGCCTGGACGGCGAGGTCGACCTGGCGGTGCTGCTGGTCGGCGTCAACGACGTACTGCGCCGGCGGTCGGTGGCGGAGTGGTCCGCGGACCTGGCTGTGGTCCTCGACGGACTCGCGGGATCAGCGACAACGGTTGCCATGACGGGGATCCCGCCGTTCGCGGACTTCCCCTCCCTCCCCCGTACCCTGGGCCGCTACCTCGGTGAACGCGCGAACGCACTCGACGACGCGGCCCGCCGCCTCTGCGGGACACGCGACCGCACGTTCTGGATCGGTGCCGCACACCTGCTCCCGTCGGATCCGGGCTTCTTCGCCCGGGACGGCTTCCATCCCTCCGCCCAGGGGTACGAGCAGTGGGCCGGAGCGGTCGCCGGCGAGTTGTCCACACCGACGGGAAAACAACTGGGGCAGCGGCTTTCCGGCAGCTAGAGTTCTCGCCGTGCCGAACAAGATCACTCCGAAGCTCCTGTCGTGGGCCTCCATCCTGGAGGACAACACCCGCGCACAGGCGGAGACCGCTGCCCGGATGCCGTTCATCGCACCGCACATCGCTCTCATGCCCGATGCCCACCTGGGCAAGGGCGCCACCGTCGGCTCGGTCATCCCGACCGACGGTGCGATCATCCCTGCCGCCGTCGGTGTCGACATCGGTTGCGGCATGATCGCCGTGCGGAGCCAGTTCACCGCGGACGAGGTGCGTTCCGCCGCAACGCTGTCCGGCCTGCGGCAGTCGATCGAGCGGTCGGTGCCGTTGTCCGCCGGGCATCACAACTCCCGGATGACCGATACGGCAACGGCTTTCGCCGACGAGCTGACGGAGCTGGCGGACGGGGCCGGATTCGACCCGGCCCGGTACGCCAAGGGGTGGCGGCTGCAGCTCGGTTCGCTGGGCTCGGGCAACCACTTCATCGAGGTGACGGTGGACGAGACCGACCGGGTGTGGCTGTTCCTGCACTCGGGCTCGCGGGGTGTCGGCAACAGGATCGCGCAGCGGCACATCGCTGTCGCGCAGGACTGGTGCCGGCGGTGGTTCGTCAACCTGCCCGACCCCGACCTGGCGTACCTCGTCGAGGGGACGGCCGAGTTCGACCGGTACATCGCCGAGCTCCGGTGGGCGCAGCACTTCGCGCTGCTCAACCGGGCCGAGATGATGCACCGGGCGGTCGACGCACTGGCCCGGCACATGGGTCGGGCCGTCGAGCGGCTCGAGACCATCCAGTGCCACCACAACTACACGACCCGGGAGCAGCACCTCGGGCGGGAGGTGTGGCTGTCGCGGAAGGGTGCGATCGACGCTCACGAGGGCGTGTCCGGGCTGATCCCCGGATCGATGGGCACCGCCTCGTACGTCGTCACCGGCAAGGGCAACAAGGCCGCGCTCTGCTCGGCGCCGCACGGCGCCGGCCGGGCCTACGGCCGGAACGCCGCCCGGAAGGTGTTCACCCACGACGACCTGCGGGCCGCCATGGTGGGCATCGAGTACCGGGACACCGCGGCGTTCGTCGACGAGATCCCGCAGGCCTACAAGCCGATCGACCAGGTGATGGCCGACGCCGCCGATCTCGTCGAGATCCGGCACACCCTCCGGCAGATCGTGAACGTGAAGGGCGACTGAGAGACGGCGTCCACGAGCAGGAAACGCGGCTGTCGGCCATTTCCCAGGTAGGTGGCCGACAGCGCGTTTGCGCATCACATCGCCGGACCGACGCTCTCGCCCAGGGCGATCATGTTCCCTCACTGTCACGGAATTCGGCACCCCGCTCTGCCGTGCCCTTGCTCGGATAGTTGCCGTCGATCAGGGCGATTCCTTCGACAGTTGACAAGCCGGGCAGGTCGTAGTTCTCGAACACGACTCCCCGTGACCTGAGTTCAGTCACTGTGAAGTCCAGATCATCGACTGTGAAGGCGATCTGGGTGAATCGACCTTGGGATCCCCCGGTGGATTCAAAGAGGCAGAATTCCGTCCCGGCCATCAGATACCTGAGTCCACCGGCCCGCACCTCGACCGGTTGGAGTCCAGTTTCTCGACGTAGAACCGGCGGGCACGTTCCAGGTCCTGGGCAGAAGCCGGACTGCGACCATCTTTGCATCGCTCAAACCGCTCATCGGTCAACTCCCGTTCCTGCTCCGGGCTCAGGTCGGAGTCCGGTCATCGCCAAGCCACTCCCGGGATTGAACGGATCGGATTGGTGGTCATGGACGATCAACCATCTGCCGTTACGTCTCTCGAGTCCGACGGTCGTGCGGAACCACATGTCGACCTCGGCCCCTGTCTGCAGGGTGCCCGTCACGTGACTGATCATGTGAGCGAAGGCCACCGATTCTCCGGTCGAGATGTGCACCTCGACGTTCTCCCACCCTGGGTAGCCTTCATACGTACCCAGCCATTCGGCGAGCCGCCGGCGTACTGCTTCACGACCGTGATGTCTGAGCGGAACGACCACGTCAAACAGCACGACATCGTCTGCGACGTCGATGAGCATGGAGTCGAGATCCCCCCGGGACGCGGCCATCGCGCGCCTTCCGACCAGTGCATCGATCATTCCTTTGTTGTCCATGCCCCTTCGATTCCCATCTCTGCCCTTCTCGGCACCCGCTCGGCCGACGACGGCTCGATCTCTGGACATCCAGCAGTCTTGATGCGAAGGTTCGGGGATGGGAACGGTCATCGCGTCTGGCTCCATGTCCCTCGACGGCTACGTCGCCCTCGACGACAACACTGTCGGCCCCCTCTTCGACTGGTACGAGGCGGGGACGGTCGAGTGGGCCAATCACGGTGACGTCCCACCGTTCCACCTCACCACGGAAAGTGCCAAGTATCTGGAATGGACCCGCCACGTCGGAGCCGTGGTGGCCGGGAGAAACACCTTTGACTTCACCGACGGTTGGAACGGTACCCACCCCTTCGGATGTCCGGTGGTCATCGCAACCCACGAGGCACCGACGGGTTGGGACCATCCCGGCTCGGAGAACTTCTCGTTCGTGACGGACGGCATCGAGGCGGTGATCGCCCGCGCGAGAGAGGTCGCGGGCAATAAGGACATCGCGGTCACAGCAGGCGAGGTGGCCACGCAGGCCGTCCGGGCGGGGCTGATCGACGAGATCCGCGTCGACCTCGTGCCCGTTCTTCTGGGCAGGGGGAGGCCCTTCTTCACAACCGATCCGTCGAACGCACTCCTACTGCAGGATCCGATCGAGGCGATCACGGCCAAGCGGGTCGTCCACCTGCGATTCGCGATCCAACGCTAGAAGTCGTCCGTAGGTCGAACGGCCGAGGGCCGGATCAGAGGGCATTCAGCGCTCCGATCCGGCCCTTCGCCGTGCCGTCGGGATGACAGGATTTGAACCTGCGACCCCTTGACCCCCAGTCAAGTGCGCTACCAAGCTGCGCCACATCCCGGCCACCCGGTCTCCCGGGCCCGACCATGTTACCGCAGCGTCCGGGCGAACCACGCCACCGCGAGCCGGTCCACCTCGGCCGTGGCCGGCCACTGCGGCGCCGGTTCCAGCCCGGGCTCGTCGGCCAGCGCGTGGCCGAGGCCGGCCACGATGTCGGTCCGAGCGCGGTCGCCGAGAGCGGCGGTGAACGCGGCCGCGGACTCCGCGAACTCGGGCTCGTCCTGCGCCCCTACCACCGTGAGAACCTCGGCCGAAGCAGGGATCTCACCCACCCGCGCCACCAGGTCCATCCGGTCCGCCACGGCATCGGACTCGGCCGACCACGGGTACTCGACGCCGTACTGCCGCCCCGTCGCGGCCACCGCCGCGCGCAGCTGGACGATCGGCGAGACCAGCACAGCGCTGACCGCCTTCATCGCCGGGTCGAGCAGCAACTGCCCCGCCACCGCCGACCCCTGGGACCCGCCGAGCAGGCCGACCGGCCCGTCGCCGATGCCGTGCGCCGCCTTCACCGCGGCCAGCGCTGCCGGCGCCTCGGCCACCGCCTGGTCGGTGATCGGCCCCTGCAGGTTCATCACGGCGTCCTCGTAGCCGAGCCGCATCAGCTCGTCCATGCCACCCTCGGGCAGCCGCGACCCGCTCATCGGCAGCTGGAAGTAGATCCGCCAGGCGTCCAGCCCGGCCAGCGGCAGCGCCGCGGCGAAGGCCGCGGCTGTGCGCGGGGAGTCCATCAGGTGCCAGGCGAGCACCACCGGCGCGGCCGGATCGCCGGAGATCGGCGGCACCAGCACGTACGGAACCCCTGCGGCCACACCCTGGATCGTCTCGCTCATGACGTTCTCCTCACCTCGACTGAACTGTACGTCGTCCAATTTATACTGGACGTTGTACAGTTGCAAGCATGGGTGCCCGCGGACCCGGCCAACGGGCCGGACTGACCACACGGACGGTGCTGGACGCCGCGCTGCTGCTGATCGACGAGCAGGGCGGCGGCCCGGCGGCACTGACCATGCGCGCGCTGGCCGAACGGCTCGGTGTCCGGCCCAACACCATCTACAGCCACGTCGCGAACAAGGACGACCTGGTCGACCTGCTGCTCGACGACCTGCTGACCCGGATTCCGCTGCCCGACCCGGAGGCCGCCGATCCCGCCGACGAGCTCGAGCGGGTCATGCTCGACACCTACCGGGTGCTGCTCCAGCACCCCGACTGGGTGCCGTCGTTCCTGCAGCGGCAGGGTTCCCGCGGACCGGCGGCCCGCGCACTGGGCGAGGGCATGCACCTGCTGCTGGCCCGGACCGGCGTGCCGGCGGAGGACCGGCAGGAGGTGGTCCGGGTGCTCATCGTGCACACCATCGGTGCGGCGGCGTTCGCTGCGCCGGCCTCCCAGGTCCCACAGGACCTGCTGGACAACGGGTTCCGGCGCAGCCTGGGGTGGCTGATCAGCGGGGCGACTCAGCGGCCGCGGCGGAGCTCGACCAGCACCTCGTAGTGCGTCGTCTGCGGGAACATGTCCAGCACCCGCGCCCGCACCGGGCGCAGCGCCGGCATGGCCGCCAGGTCGCGGGCGAGAGTGACCGCGTTGCAACTGGAGTACAGCACCGACCGGATCCCCGATCCCTGCAGCCACCCGGCCAGCTCCGGGCCGATGCCCCGCCGGGGCGGATTCACCACCACCAGGTCCGGGCGCTGCTCACGGCGGGAGCCGAGCGCGAACGCGGTGGCGTCGCCGACCTCGAACCGCAGCGACCCGGGACGCTCGCGAGCACTGATCAGCGCCGACCCGATGGCTTCCTCGCTGCTCTCCACGCCGACCACCGTGCGGCCGGCAGCGGCCAGGTGCAGCGCGAATCCGCCGACGCCGCAATAGAGATCCCAGACCGACCGGGGCGCGAGATCCCCGGCCCACTCGGTCGCCTGCCGGTACAGCTCGGTGGCCACCACCGTGTTGGTCTGGAAGAAGCTGCGGGCCCGCAGGTGCAGCACCACCTCACCGGTGCGCATCGGCAGCGAGTCCTGCTCGGTCAACGGCAGGTCGACCGGGCCCTCGAACACCGCCTTGTGCTCCGGCTGCAGGTTCACCGAGACCACCGTGACCTGCGGCAGCGCATCGAGCAGGGACGGCAGGTGCTTACGGATCCGGGACACCGACTCCTGCGAGCGCAGCACGAAACGGACCGCGAGCTCCCCGTCCGGGGATTCGGTGAGCAGCAGGTACTTCAGCTCACCGCGGCGCTCCGGCACCGAGTACGGCTGCAGCCGGGCGGTGGTGACGAAGGTCGCCAGGGCCGGGAACACCGCCCGGATGCCGGGCGAGCAGATCCCGCAGCCGGTGAGATCCACTCCCCCACCGGCGGTGTCGAGGATGCCGATGGTCGGGGCGTCGACCGTCCCGCCGACCACCATCTTCGCCTTGTTGCGGTAGCCGCTCTCCGGGCCGGAGAACGGCGGCAGCCACTCGATCCCCGGGAAACCGGCGAGCAGATCCTGCGCGTGCCGGTGCTTCTCGGCCAGCTGGTCGGGATACGCCCGCCCCATCCAGGTGCAGGAAAGGCAGACCTCCGCGTCGAAGTACCCGCACTGCACGTCAGCGCCGCCGGTCCGGGGCCTTCTTCTCGCGCACCCGCACGTTGATCCGGATCGGCGAGCCGGAGAACCCGAAGTCCTCGCGCAGCCGGCGCTCGATGAAGCGCCGGTAGCCCGCCTCCAGGAACCCGGAGGTGAAGAGCACGAAGGTCGGCGGCCGGTGCGAGGCCTGTGTCGCGAACAGCACCTTCGGCTGCTTGCCGCCGCGCACCGGCGGCGGGGTGCCCTGGATGAGCTCCTTCAGCCAGGTGTTCAGCCGGCCGGTCGGGATGCGCCGGTCCCACGACTCCAGCGAGGTCCGCAGCGCCGGTGCGAGCCGGTGCACCCCGCGCCCGGTCTTCGCCGAGATGTTGATCCGCTCCGCCCACGGCACCCGGACCAGGTCCCGCTCCAGTTCGCGGTCGCTGTCCGACCGCCGGTCGGCGTCCACCAGGTCGGCCTTGTTCATGGCGATCACCAGGGCCCGGCCGGACTCGATCACCATCGAGATCACCCGCTGGTCCTGCTCGGCCATCGGCTCCGCCGAGTCCACCAGCACGATGGCCACCTCGGCGGCCTCCAGTGCCGACTGGGTGCGCAGCGAGGCGTAGAACTCCATGCCCTTGGCCTGGTTCACCCGGCGCCGCAGACCTGCGGTGTCCACGAAACGCCAGAGCTCGCCGTCCAACTCGACCAACGAGTCGACCGGGTCGACCGTCGTGCCGGCCACCGCGTCGACCACCGACCGCGACTCGCCGGTCAGCTTGTTCAACAGCGAGGACTTCCCGACGTTCGGCTTGCCGAGCAGCGCCACCCGGCGCGGCCCCTGCGACCCGCCGAGCAGCTCGGTGGGTGCGGTCGGCATCACCTCGAGGATCTTGTCCAGCAGGTCACCCGACCCGCGACCGTGCAGCGCGGACAGCGGGAACGGCTCGCCCAGTCCGAGGTTCCACAGCAGCGCGGCGTCGGCCATGGTGCGCTCGTCGTCGACCTTGTTGGCGACCAGCACCACCGGCTTCTTCGAACGGCGCAGCACCCGGGCGATCGCCTCGTCCACCGCGGTCGCGCCGACCATCGCGTCGACGACCACCACCACCGCGTCCGTGGTCTCCATCGCCCGCTCCGCCTGCTGCGCCACCGCGATCTGCAGGCCCTCGGGATCCGGCTCCCAGCCCCCGGTGTCGACGACGACGAAGCGGCGGCCGTTCCACAGCGCGTCGTAGGACACCCGGTCCCGGGTGACACCGGGCTTGTCCTGCACGACCGCCTCACGACGACCGATCAGCCGGTTCACCAGTGTCGACTTGCCGACGTTGGGCCGGCCGACGACGGCGACGGTCGGCACGTAGGCGGCCTCGCCGCCGGCCTCGTCCGAGGGGTCGAAGCCGTCGTCCTCCCAGCCGGTGAACTCGCCCTCGTCCGACCAGGTGCCGTCCATCGGCTCGAGAGAGCCTGCGGACCAGTCATTCTCGCTCATCTTTCCTCCTGCTACCGGGCGGCCAGCAGGCCGTCGAGTTCCCGGACGGTGGCCGCGAGCTTCTCGCGGACCTGGTCCGTCGCCGCGGCGACCGCGACCTTGCCGGCACCCTGCGGGACCGGGAACGGGTCACCGATGAGCACCGAGACGGTGGGACGGAAGCGGCGGCGGGACCCGGCCGGGCGCTGCACCCCGCGCAGGGCCACCGGGAGCACGACCGCGCCCGACCGGGCGGCCAGCCAGCCGGCGCCGCTGAACACGTGCTCGACGTTGCCGTCGCCGCGGGTGCCCTCGGGGAACAGCCCGATCACGCCGCCGGCGCGCAACTGCGCCAACGCGGCCAGCATCACCTCGCGGCTGGGCACGTCACGGTCGATCGAGTACTGGCCGACGTTGCGCAGCAGCCAGCCCAGCGGGCCCTTGACCGCCTCGGCCTTGATCAGGAACGACACCCGGCGGGTGGGCACGGAGAAGAGCACCGCGCCGTCCATGAAGTTCATGTGGTTGGCGACCAGCAGCACCGGGCCGGTCGGCGGGATGCGTGCCCAGCCGGCCACCCGGACCCGGTACAGCAGGGTGTGCACGGTGATGCCGATCCGGCGGCCGCGGTCCATCCACCGACCGTCGCTGTGCTCGGGGGTGGGGTCGTCGGCGCCGGGCAGCCGGAAGAACCGGCCCGGCCGGGTGAAACGGGTCACCGGATGCCCCGCTCCGAGGCGAGACGCAGGATGTGCGAGACGGTCTCGTGCGCCTCCAGGGTCGACGAGTCGACCAGCACGGCATCCTCCGCAGCCTGCAGCGGCGCATGGGTGCGGGCCTGGTCATGGCTGTCCCGCCGCTGAAGGTCCAGCGCGACCGCGGCCAGGTCCTGGCCGGCATGCGCTGCCACGGAACGGTTCTGACCGTGCCGGCGGCGGGCCCGCTCCTGCGCGTCGGCGGTCAGGTAGATCTTCAGGGTGGCGTCCGGCGCGATCACCGTGCCGATGTCGCGGCCCTCCACCACCATCCGCCCGCTGTGCGCGATGTCCTGCTGGCGCTGCTTGAGGAAGGCCCGCACGGCCGGATTCGCCGACACCGGCGTGACGGCGAGAGTGACGTGCTGGCCACGGATCTCGTCGGACACGTCGACGTCCCCGAGCCGGTGCCGCTGGGCATCCGGGTCGGTCGGGGTGACCAGGTCGACGGTCGGCAGCAGCGCGGCGACCGCCGCGTCGTCCGCCGGGTCGACCCCGGACCGCAGCACCGCCAGCGTGACGATCCGGTACATCGCACCGGTGTCCAGGTAGCCGGCACCCAGCCGCCCGGCCACCCGCCGGGCGACCGTCGACTTGCCGGTGCCCGACGGTCCGTCGATGGCGATGACAAAACCGCCTGCAGGAACTGCGGTCCCAGAGGTCACAGGCCGACCGCCTTGTACAGCTGGGCGATCTCGACCGGGTTCAGCTTGCGGATGGTGCCGGGACGCTGATGCCCGAGGCGCACCTCGCCGATCTGCGTCCGCACCAGCCGGGACACCGGGTGCCCGACCTCGGCCAGCAGCCGTCGCACGATGTGCTTGCGGCCCTCGTGCAGGACGACCTCGACGACGGCACGGTTGTTGTGGAAGTCCTTGATGTCGAAGTGGTCGACCTTCACCGGGCCGTCCTCGAGCTCGACACCCGCACGCAGGCGGCGGCCCAGATCACGCGGGATCGGTGCCGGCACCTCGGCCATGTAGGTCTTGGCCACGCCGTAGGACGGGTGGGTGAGCCGGTGGGCGAGCTCGCCGTCGTTGGTGAACAGCAGCAAGCCCTCGGAGTCCATGTCCAGCCGGCCGACGTGGAACAGCCGCGCCCCGGCATCCGACCACTCCTCGAGCAGCTGCCCGACGTGCGGCCGGCCGCGGTCGTCCGACATCGTCGACAGCACACCGGGCATCTTGTTCAGCGCCAGGTAGATCTGGTCGTCCTTCAGCACGATCCGGTTGCCGTCGACATGCACGACGGCGGTCTCCGGGTCGACCCGGACACCCATCTCGCGCACCACGATGCCGTCGACCTTGACCCGGCCGAGCCGGATCAGCTCCTCCGCCTTGCGCCGCGAGGCGACGCCTGCCTGCGACAGCACCTTCTGCAACCGGATGCCCTCGCCGTTGTCGGCGTCGTCCGGCTCGTCGGTGCCGGCGGCCGGCCGGTGCTGCGGTCCCTTGGACCGTCGTTGCTCAGCCATCCCTGGCTCCGTTCTCCCACTCGATGTCGTCGATCTCCGGCAGCAGCGGTCCCAGCGAGGGCAGTTCGTCCACCCCGCCGAGACCGAGCCGCTCCAGGAACAGTTCGGTCGTCGCGTACAGCAGCCCGCCGGTGTCGGGATCCGTGCCGACCTCCTCGATCAGGCCGCGTGCGGTCAGCGTCCGGATCACCCCGTCCACGTTGACCCCACGCACCCCGGCGATCCGGGACCGGGTCACCGGCTGCCGGTAGGCGATCACGGCGAGGGTCTCCATCGCCGCCCGGCTCAGCCGGCTCTGCTGGCCGTCCAGCACGAACCGCTCCACCACCGGCGCGAACCGGTCCCGGGTGTACATCCGCCACCCGCCGCCGATCTGCCGCAGCTCGATCCCGGAGCGGGCGGTCGTGTACCGCTCCGCCAGCGCCAGCAGTTCGGTGCGCACCCGGTCGACGCGGTGGCCGACGGCCGCCGACAGCGCACCCTCGGTGACCGGGGTGTCGACGACCAGCAGCACCGCCTCCAGTGCGCCGGACAGCTCGTCCTCGTCGACACCGCCGACGAGATCGTCGGTGTCGTCGTCGGTCTCGTCGTCGCTGTCACCGGGCAGGTCCCCGGCACCGGTCGGCTCCGGCGCATCGGGCAGCTCCGGGGTGTCGGCCGGCTCCGGGCCGTCGATCGACTCCACGGCGTCCACGGGCTCGATGTCGGCCGCCGGATGCTCTGCGAGGTCCGGGGTCTCGGGCGCGCTCACTCGTACTCCTCCTCAAGGGCGCCGGCCGTCTGCTCGTCCGACAGCCCGGTCCAGCGGACGGTCAGCCGGCCCAGCGGCTCCGGCTGGTCGAAGGCGACCGCGGCCTCCCGGAAGAGGTTGAGCAGACCGAGGAACCGGGCCACCACCTCCAGGGTCTGCTCGCAACCGGCCACCAGCTCGTCGAAGGTCAGCGTGCCGTGCTCGGCGAGCAGGTCACGGATCGCGGCGGTGTGCTCGGCCACCGACACCGGTGAGGTGTGGATGTGCGCCAGCGACACGGTCGGCGGCGGTTTCGGCCGGAACACCGCCGCCGCCAGCTCGGCGAACGCGGCGGCGTCCATGCCGAGGGTCACCTCGGGCAGCAGGCCCAGGTACCGGTCCTCCAGGGTGACCGCCCGCGGGTAGCGGCGCAGCGCGGTCGCCTCCAGCTCGGTGAACAGCGCCGCCACCTGCTGGTAGGCGCGGTAGGCCAGCAGCCGGGCGAACAGCAGGTCGCGCGCCTCCAGCAGCGCCAGGTCCTCGATGTCCTCGACCTCGGCGTCCGGCAGCAGCCGGGCTGCCTTCAGGTCCAGCAGCGTCGCAGCCACCAGCAGGAACTCGGTGATCACACCGAGGTCGGCGTCCTTACCGAGACCCTTGATGTGGGCGATGAAGTCGTCGGTGACCTTGTGCAGCGCCACCTCGGTGACGTCCATCTGCCGCGCCGAGATCAGTTGCAGCAACAGGTCGAACGGCCCGTCGAAGTTCGTCAGCTGCACCCGGAAGCCGGGCACCGGCCCACCCGGTCCGACCGGACCGTCAGGTCCGGCTGCGGCGGGGGCGGCCGGCACGTCGGGGGTCGCCACCGCCCCGGTCACCCTGCGATCACTTCCCGGGCGAAGGCCCGGAACGCTTCGGCCGCAGCGGATGTCGGCGCGTAGCTGGTGATGGGTTCGCCGGCGACGGTGGTCTCCGGGAACTTGACGGTGCGGGAGACGACGGTGTCGTAGACCTGGTCACCGAACCGCTCCACCAGCATGGCGACCACGTCACGGGCGTGCACGGTGCGGCCGTCGTACATCGTGATGAGCACACCGTCGATGGCCAGGTCCGGGTTGATCCGGTCCTGCACCTTCTCGATGGTGTCGACCAGCAGGGCGACACCGCGCAGCGAGAAGAACTCCGCCGCCACCGGCATGATCACCCCGTGCGCGCAGGCCAGCGCGTTCACCGTGAGCAGGCCGAGCGAGGGCTGGCAGTCGACCAGCACGTAGTCGTAGGCGTGCAGCACCGGCCGTAGTGCACGGGCCAGCGTGTGCTCGCGGCCGACCTCGTTGATCAGCTGCACCTCGGCCGCCGACAGGTCGATGTTCGCCGGGATCAGGTCCAGGCCCTCGACCTTGGTCGGCACCAGCACGTCGGTGATGGTGGTCTGCCGTTCCAGCATCA
Source organism: Nakamurella alba (assembly GCF_009707545.1). Classification (NCBI taxonomy): domain Bacteria; kingdom Bacillati; phylum Actinomycetota; class Actinomycetes; order Nakamurellales; family Nakamurellaceae; genus Nakamurella; species Nakamurella alba. Next base: position 396,120 of record NZ_WLYK01000009.1, read on the forward strand.
GGTTGTAGACCGTGCGCTCGAGCTCGTGCGACGGCACGCCCAGCCCGGCGGACAGGGCGCCCTGCGGGTCCAGGTCGACCAGCAGCACCCGGCGCCCGTAGCCGGCCAGCGCGGCGCCCAGGTTCAGGGTGGAGGTGGTCTTGCCGACCCCGCCCTTCTGGTTGCACATCGCGATGATCCGGGCCGGCCCGTGCGTGGTCAGCGGGGCCGGCTCCGGTCGTGGCCGGACCGGCCGGCCGGTGGGACCGAGGTCCGGGCCGTCGGCGCCGACCGGCGCGGGCGCGGCCGGCCGGGGCACCGTGAACAGGGTGCTCCGGTCGGAGTGGCCGTTGGTCGACACCGGCTCCGGCTCGGTGGTCTCGCCCCCGGTCTGCTCGCCCCCCGTCTGCTCCGGTTCGGTCCGATCCGCGATCCCGGCCGACGCCACCTCGCTGTCGGCAGCACCATCAGGCGCGTGAGCCACTTCGGGCTCGGTGGCCACAGCGATATCGGTGGACTCGGCCGGCACGGGAGTCCCGGCCGAGGAGCGGTGGTCCGGTGGGCGGGGAGCCCCGGCCGCGGTGATCCACTCCGCGTCGTCCGGTGCGCTCATCTGCCGCTGCTCCCCTGCTCCGGGTCGTCATCCCGACGACCTTCGCTCCAGACTAGGTGCCGTCCGGTTCGATCTCCAACACGCGCCGGTGCGCGGCGGGTCGGCCGGGAGCCGGATCGGCGGGTGCCGGCACCAGCCCGGCCCGGTGCGCCACGACGACCAATCCGGCGCGATCCCTCACCTGCAGCTTCGACAGGATGCGGCCGACATGGGTGCGGGCCGTCGCGCCGCTCATGTACAGCCGGGCACCGATCTCCTCGTTCCCGGCGCCGGTCCCGACCTCGGCGAGCACCTCGATCTCCCGCTCGGTCAGCCCGGCCAGCACCGAGCGGTCCGCGGCCGGCGCAGCGGTCGCGGCGGCGATGACCCGGGAGGTGACGGCCGGTGCGAGCGTGCCCTGCCCGGTGGCGGCGGCCCGGATCGCCGCCCGCAGCTCGTCCGGGGCGGTGTCCTTCAGCAGGAAGCCGACGGCGCCGGCCCGCAGCGCACCGAACACCAGCTCATCGGTGTCGAAGGTGGTCAGCGCGAGTACCGCGCACGGCAGCCCTGATCCGGCGATCTCCCGGATCGCGGTGACGCCGTCGGTGCCGGGCATCATCAGGTCCATCAGGGCCACATCCGGGCGGTGCTCCCGGATCGCCCGGACGCCCGCGGCACCGTCGGCGGCCTCGGCGACCACGACGATGTCCGCCGACCGGCCGAGTAGCGCGGCGATCCCGGTCCGCACCAGCGGCTGGTCGTCGACCACCACCACTCGGATCGGCGTGCCCGCACCGCCGGTCATCGGCCGACCCCCGCGGGCAGCGGGTCGACCGGTCCAGCCGGATCAGGCAGGGGTACCGGCAGGCTGCAGTCGATCCTGAAGGTGCCCTCCCCGGTCGGGCCGGCGTGGAAGGTCCCGCCGAGCAGGTGTGCCCGCTCCTGCATGCCCACCAGGCCGAACCCGGATCCGGTGCCCGTCGCGCGCGCCGGGCCCGGATCGGTGATCCGCAGCTCGAGCACCCCGCCGACCCGCCGCAACTCCACTTCCGCGGTGGCGGCGGCCGAGTGCCGGACCACGTTGGTCAGCGCCTCCTGGACGATGCGGTGCACGGCGGCACCGACCGCGGCAGGCAGCACACCGGGCCCGGTGTCGACCGAGAGCCGCACCCGGAGTCCACCGGCACCCGCCGTCCCGACCAACTCGTCCAGCCCGTCGATCCCCGGGGTCGGGGCGGTACCGCCGCCCCGGAGCGCCGCGACGGTGCGGCGGACGTCGGCCAGTCCGGCACGGCCCGCCGTGCGGATCTCGCGCACCGCGGTTCTGGCGACCGCCGGGTCGTCGTCGAAGGACTCGAGCGCCAGATCGGCCTGCACGGTGATGGCCGCGAGCGAATGCGCGAGTGCGTCGTGCACCTCGCGGGAGACGGCCTGCCGTTCGGCCCCGATCCTGGCCGCCGTGTCACGCCGGTGGTCCGCCTCGGCCCGCTCCGCCTGCCGACGTGCGTCGGCCCGCAGCCGGCGGCGGGACCGCACGGTGTCCCCCAGTGCCAGCACCGCGACGATCAGCGCCAGTTGCGGGGCGGTGTCGAAGGCGAGCAACTGGGTCGCGTCCTCGCCCTCGGCCAGCCGGACCACCACCGACACCACCAGCATGGCCAGCCCGGTCGCGGCACCCAGCCGCCAGCGACCGACCTCCGCGACGGAGAACAGCGCGCCGGCGATCGGCAGCGCCATGCCGACCGGCGGGTACTGCGCGGTGTAGTAGACGGCGAGCAGTACCAGGGTGGCGGCCAGCACGACCCGCGGCGCGCGGCGGCGCAGCAGCAGCACCGCCCCCAGCAGCAGACAGATCGTGACACCGACGGCGTCCGGCCCGCGGTCCCCGGACTCGACCCGGGCGGCCATGGCCAGCACCAGTACGCCTGACTGCACCACGGCGAAGGCGGCGTCGATCCAGCGCGGTCGCAGGTCCCGGCCGGTCGCGGTCATGCGGTCCAGGATAGGAAGTCCGGCCGGGGTGGGCATCCGCCCACCTGCGTATCCGGTGGGATCGGTGGGTACGCCGACGGGCGTAGGCGGTCGGGTCCCCCGGCGGATCCGCAGCGGCGCCCGCCGCCCGAGACTCGTTCGGGTGGACAGACTCCCACCCTCGCCCCCGACGACCATCCCGAGACCGCCGGTGCCACGCTGGCTCTGGCCGCTGCGGGTGTGCACGACGCTGCTCACCGCCGGTGTCTGGGCCCAGCCGCTGCTGGCCGGGCTGTTCCTCGGCGGCGAGTTCGGGGCGCTGTCCGTCCATGCCCTGCTCGCCGGGCTGCTGGCCCCGCTGGTGCTGGGCACGGTGATCGCCGCGGTGATGGTGGTCCGGCCCGGACGCTTCTCACCGGTGCCGATGGTCGCGTCGGTGCTGCTGCTGATCGGCTACCTCGGCCAGTTCGCCGCCGGCTACGAGCGCAACCTCGGCGTGCACCTGCCGCTCGGGGTGGCGATCGTGGCGTCGGCCACGGTGCTGATGTGCTGGTCCTGGCGGGCCGGCCGGGGTGCACGGCGATGACCGTGTCGAGGCGCCAGTTCCTCGGCGCCGCGGGTGCCGCGCTCGCGGCCGGCGCGGTCGCCGGCCTGCCGTTCCTGCCACTCGGCCCGCAGACCTCCACCGGCACCCTGCTGCGCAGCGACCTCCCGCTGCCACCGCGGTTCACCCTGCCGTTGACGGTGCCGCCGGAGGCCCGGCTGCTCACCGACGGCCCGACCGACGTGTGCGACCTGCGGGTGCGGTCTGCGCCGGCGTCGATCCTGCCCGGGGTGACCACCCGGATCACCGGCTACGACGGCCTGTTCCCCGGTCCGACGATCCGGACCCGGCGCGGCCGCCCGCTGCGGCTGCGCCTGCACAACGACGACGACCGGCCGACCGTGCTGCACCTGCACGGCGGCCGTACCCCGCCCGACTCCGACGGCTATCCCACGGATCTCGTCCGTCCCGGCACCGTGCGCAGCTACGACTTCCCGCTCCGGCAGCGGGCGGCCGGGCTCTGGTACCACGACCACACCATGGACTTCACCGGGCCGCAGGTCTACCGCGGGCTGGCCGGGCACGTCCTGCACACCGATGACGAGGAGGGTGATCTCGGTCTGCCGGCCGGCGAGCAGGAGCTGCCCCTGCTGCTCTGCGACCGGGCCTTCGACGCCGACGGTCAGCTGAAATACCCGGCCCGCAGCAGCGATCCGGCGGTCCCCGGGGTCCAGGAGGCGTTCATGGGCGGGGTGATCGGCGACGTGCTCCTGGTGAACGGGGTGCCGTCGCCGGTGCACGAGGCCGCAGCGGTCCGGTACCGGCTGCGACTCCTCAACGCCTGCAACGCCCGTCGCCTGCAACTGGAGCTCGACCCGCCGCCGCCGGGCGGCGCCGGACTGGTCCGGATCGGCACCGACGGCGGCCTGCTCGGCCACCCGCTGCCCACCGACCGGATCACCCTGGCCTCCGGCGAGAGAGCCGATGTGATCGTCGATCTCGGTCGCTATCCGGTCGGGACGGACGTGGTGCTGCGCAACACCTTCGACCGCGGACCGGCCGGCGAGGTGCTGCTGCTGCGGGTGGTCCGGGCGGGCCGGGACGAGAGCCGGGTACCGGACACGCTGTCCCGCCCGGAGCCCCTGGACCCGGCACGCGCGGAGGCCGTGCGCACCTTCGCCTTCCGGCTGGAGCGCACGACCGGGGGTTCCGCTGCCCGCGACTCGATGGCCCACTCCGGTCACGGCATGGGCGATCCCGGGACCGGTGCACTGGTCTGGACGGTCAACGGCCTGCCGTTCGGCGCCGGCGACGTGGCGACCCCGCGACTCGGTGCCACCGAGATCTGGCGCTTCTCCACGGACCTGCACCACCCGGTGCACCTGCACCTGGCCCACTTCCAGGTGCTGGGCGCCGACGGCCGGGTGGACCCGGACCAGGGCTGGAAGGACACCCTGGACCTGCTGCCGGGCGCCACCGCGCAGGTGGTCGTCCGGTTCGACGGGTACCGCGGCCGGTACGTCCTGCACTGCCACAACCTCGAGCACGAGGACATGGCGATGATGGCCGACTTCACGGTCGTCTGAACATCTTTCCGAACATCAAGGAACGTCAGCGGGCCCGCGGATGACTCGTCGCGTACACCTCGCGCAGCGAGTCCACGGTGACCAGCGTGTAGATCTGCGTGGTGGTGACGGAGGCGTGGCCGAGCAGTTCCTGCACGGTCCGGACGTCGGCGCCGCCCTCGAGCAGGTGGGTGGCGAACGAGTGCCGCAAGGTGTGCGGGGACACCGACGCACCCTCGCCGCCGACCCCGGCGCGGTCCGCGGCATCGGCGAGCACCTGCCAGGCCGACTGCCGGGACAGCCGGCCCCCGCGGACGTTGAGGAACGCGGCGGCGCTGCCCCGCCCCGCCCGGGCCAGGTCGGGGCGGCCGCGCACCAGGTAGGCCGACAGCGCCCGCACCGCGAACGACCCGACCGGGACCACCCGCTCCTTCGATCCCTTGCCGAAAAGGCGCACCAGTCCGGTCTTCTCGGCGTCGATCGCGGCATCCAGGTCCAGCCCGACCGCTTCGGAGATGCGAGCGCCGGTGGCGTAGAGGAACTCCAGCAGCGCCCGGTCCCGCAGCCCGCGTGGGTCCTGGCCCGCCGCCGCGTCGAGGATCGCCGCAACGGTGCCGGTCGGCAGGGCCTTGGGCAGCTTCTTGCCGATCCGCGGCGGGTGCACGTCGCGGGCCGGATCGGTGCCGGTGATCCCCTCGGCCAGCAGGAACCGGTGCCAGCCGCGGACGGCCACCAGGGTGCGGGCCGCCGACGACGCCGCGAGCGGCACGTGCTCCTCGTCGCCCTCCCGGATCGCCTGCAGGAAACCCGACACGTGGGCGGGCAGCACGTCGGTCACCGATCCGACGCCGGCTGACGCCAGGTGCGCGGTGTAGCGCTCCAGGTCGCGCCGGTAGGACAGCAGCGTGTTCCGCGCCGACCCGCGCTCGACCATCAGATGGTCCAGGTAGCCGCGCAGGTGTCGGTCCAGATCCCCGACGGGCCCGGCCGGCACCGGCACCGCGGTCATACCCGGGCCGGGGTCATGGTCAGGCCGTGCCCAACGGCGGGGCGTCACCGACCGGTGCGTCCACCGCGGTCAGCGGTGCGCCGGCACCCCAGCCGGCATCGCCGGGTCGGGCGGTGGCCTCGCCGGACAGCACCATCCGTGCGGCCAGCAGTCCGGCCACCGCGGCGCCGTTGACGATCCGGCCGTCCAGCACCGCCGCCACCGCGTCCGCCAGCGGCACCCGGACGATCTCGAGATCGGCTTCCTCGTCGGCGATCTCGCCCTGCCGCCCGATGTCGGTGAGTCCGGTCGCGAGGTAGATCATCACCACCTCGTCGGTGAACCCGGGCGATGCGGCCATCTCGGCCAGCACCGACCAGTGCGCGGCCGCCAGCCCGGTCTCCTCCGCCAGCTCGCGCTGGACGGCGGCCAGCGGCGCCTCACCGTCGACGTCCATCAGCCCGGCCGGCAGCTCCCACAACCGGCGCCGCAGCGGGTGCCGGAACTGCCGGATCAGCACCACGTCCGGGTTCGGCCCGTCGCCGTCGACCGCGACCACCGCGACGGCGCGGTCGTGCTCGACCACCTCGCGGGCCGCCGTTTGCCCGCCGGGCATCTGCACCTGGTCCACCCGGGCCCGGACCACCCGGCCGTCGAAGGCCCGCCGGGTCGAGACGACCCGGAACAGTTCGTCGATCACGAGTGCGAGCCGGAGGTCACCGCGTCGCCGGAGGTCGCCGGGTTGTCAGCAGCCGCCGCGTCCGGGCCGTCCAGCGGCAGCCGCTCGGACTCCAGGTAGTCCAGCGCGGCCCGGATGAAGGAGAAGAACAGCGGGTGCGGGCGGGTCGGGCGAGACTTGAACTCGGGGTGCGCCTGGGTGGCGATGTAGAACGGGTGCACGTCGCGGTCGAGCTCGACGAACTCCACCAGCGAGCTGTCCGGGGAGATGCCGGAGAGCCGCAGACCGGCCGCCTCCAGCTGGTCCCGGTAGGCGTTGTTGACCTCGTAACGGTGCCGGTGCCGCTCGGACACCGCCACCCCACCGTAGATCTCGGCAGCCAGGCTGCCCTCGCGCAGCTTCGCCGGGTAGGCACCGAGCCGCATGGTGCCGCCCATGTCCTTGGCGCCGGAGACCACATCGGTCTGGTCGGCCATGGTGGCGATCACCGGGTCGGCGGCGTTGACGTCGAACTCGGCGGAGTTGGCGCCGCCGAGGCCGGCCAGGTGCCGGGCCGCCTCGATGACGACGCACTGCAGGCCGAGACAGATGCCCAGCAAAGGGATCCGGTTGACCCGGGCGTGCCGGATCGCGCCGATCTTGCCCTCGATACCGCGCACACCGAAGCCGCCGGGGATCAGGATGCCCTGCACGTCGGCCAGCGCCGCGGCCGCGCCGGCCGCGGTCTCGCAGCTGTCGGAGGGCACCCAGACGATCTCCACCTTGGCCCGGTTGCCGAACCCGCCGGCTCGCAGCGCCTCGGTCACCGACAGGTACGCGTCCGGCAGGTCGATGTACTTGCCGACCAGCGCGATGCGCACCGTCTCCAGCGGGTGGTGGACCCGCTCGAGCAGGTCGCCCCACAGCGTCCAGTCCACGTCCTTGAAGGACAGCCCGAGCCGGCGCACGACGTAGGCGTCCAGGCCCTCGGTGTGCAGCACCTTCGGGATGTCGTAGATCGACGGCGCGTCCGGGGTGGCGACCACCGCCTCGGCGTCCACGTCGCACATCAGCGAGATCTTGCGCTTGAGCGCCTCCGGGATCTCCCGGTCCGAGCGGCAGACCAGCGCGTCGGGCTGGATGCCGATGTTCCGCAGCGCGGCCACCGAATGCTGGGTCGGCTTGGTCTTGAGCTCGCCCGACGGCGCCAGGTACGGGACCAGCGAGACGTGCAGGAAGAAGACGTTGTCCCGGCCCAGGTCGTGCCGGACCTGCCGGGCCGCCTCGAGGAACGGCAGCGACTCGATGTCGCCGACGGTGCCACCGATCTCGGTGATCACGACGTCCGGCGCCACGGCGGGCCCACCGCCCGGATCCCCGGCCGCGCGGACCGCCGCCGACATGGCGATGATCCGTTCCTTGATCTCGTTGGTGATGTGCGGGATGACCTGGACGGTGTCGCCGAGGTATTCGCCGCGGCGCTCGCGGGCGATCACCCGGGAGTAGATCTTGCCGGTGGTGACGTTGGCGTCCGCGGACAGCTCGCGGTCCAGGAACCGCTCGTAGTGCCCGATGTCCAGGTCGGTCTCGGCGCCGTCCTCGGTGACGAAGACCTCACCGTGCTGGAACGGGTTCATCGTGCCCGGATCGACATTGATGTACGGGTCGAGCTTCTGCATGGTGACCCGCAGTCCGCGCGAGGTCAGCAGCCGGCCGAGGCTGGAGGCGGTCAGGCCCTTGCCGAGGGACGAGGCCACACCGCCGGTGACGAAGATGTGCTTGGTCGTGCGCGCCTGCTGCGGCAAGTCTGCTCCCGTGTCATCGCTGCGAGCTGCGAGCGGATGGCACCGGTCGCAGGATCGTCGATCCCCGGCTCACCCGTACGGGAAGGCATCGGATTCCGGATCGCTCCACGGAATTTCACCTTAACAGCAACAGGGCCCGGACGGTGTCGTCCGGGCCCTGCGCGCGCGTCGTGCGGGTGGTGCGTGTGCGTGGTTCGTCCGGTGTGGCCGGTCAGCCGACCGCGAGGGCCGGGATCTGCGCCTGGGCGTTGCCGGCGAAGCCGTAGCGGCCGACGCCGCCGCCGTTCTGCTCGACCAGGCCGAGGACGGTGGCCAGCCGGCCGGAGGCGGTGTCCACGTTGTCGACGGTGGTGACCAGCGAGCTGGCCGCGGTGTCGGCGCGGACCGCGCCCACGGCGCCGTCGGCGGTCTCCGAGCCCTGCCGCCCGGCGAGCACCACGCCGCCCGAGGACGACTTGAGCTGGGCGGCGAAATCGGCCAGCAGGGTCGCCTTGTCGGTCTCCACGCCACCGGTCGCCGGGGCACCGGTGAGCAGCACCACCAGGCGACCGGCGGTGACGGTGCCGGTCGTCTGCAGGAAGCCCGCGGAGGCGAAGGCGGACAGCGCCGCGGTGGCCTCCTCGGCCTTGACCGTGGCCTTGCCGTCCTTGTCGGTCAGCAGCACCGAGCCGAGCAGACCGCCGGCGATCGCACCGGTGTCGGTGGACTCCGGCAGCTTCGCGCCGGCCGGCAGCGACCGGGAGGCGAGCGAGGCCAGTTCCGAGGACCGCGACGGATCGGTGAAGGCCGCGGTCAGCTGGATCTGCGCGGTGACCTTGGCGCCGGAGCGGGCCAGCAGCGACAGGATCGCGTCCCGGTCCGAGGGGTCGGCGTCGCTGGTGGTCAGCAGCACCACGGTGGAATCCGGCAGAGTGCCGCGGACGGCGAGGTTGGCGACGGAACCGGCGAAGGTCTCGTCACCGGTGACCCGCTGGGCGAGCGAGGCGTTCTCGGTGGTGAGCTCGTCCTTCTCGGCCGACAGCGTGGTGGTCTCGCTCTGCAGCCCGCCGAGGATCGGCGAGGAGATCTTGGTGGCGCCCAGCACGATGCCGAGGGCGAGCGCGAGGAACACCGCCGCGAGCGAGACGATGTGGTACCGCATGGAGATCATCTAGAACAGCCCCTTGACCCAGGTGACGAATTCGTTCCACCACTGCTTGACGAGATCGATGTAGGTGCCCGACACGTCGGACAGCAGCAGTGCCGCGGCGACCGCGACGAGGGCGGTGACCGCGAGCAGCGCCACCACCCACCAGGAGATGCGCGCCTTGTAGAGCCGGGCGACCGCGGGCGCCTCGACGATCTTGTTCGCCACCCGCATCCGGACCAGGAAGGTGGACGCGGCGTTGCCCTGCCCGCGGTCCAGCAGGTCGGTGAGCGTGGTGTGCATGCCGGCGGTGACGATCAGCGCGGCGTCGCTGGCGTCGGCCAGCAGCAGCGCGAGGTCCTCGGGGGTGCCGGAGGCCGGGAAGGTGACCGCGCCCAGCGCCAGGTCCTGCAGTCGCTCCAGACCCGGTGCGTGGCCGTCGATGTCGGCCGGGATGACCACCTCGGCACCGCTGCGCAGGGTGTCGTTCCCGATCCGCTCGGGGTTGCCGACGATCACATGCGGCTTGTGACCGGCCTCGCGCAGCGCGTCCGCGCCGCCGTCGACACCGATGAGCACCGGGTGGAAGTCGGAGATGTACTTCTTCAGCGACTTGAGTTCGGCCTTGGTGTCGGCGGACTCGGCGACGATCAGCACCTGCTGACCGGCGATCCGGGTGCTGATGTCCGGGATGCCGACGCCGTCCAGCAGCAGCGAGCGCTCGCGCTTCATGTACTCGATGGCGTTCGCGGCGAACGCCTCGAGCTGCGCGGACATGCCGGCCTTGGCCTCGATCATCAGATCGGCGACGCTGTCCGGCGTCTGCTCGATCCCCTCGGCCACGACCTCCTCGCCGGCGTAGATGGTGCCGCCGTCGATCCGGATCTTCCCGCCGTCCTTCAGCCGGGTGAAGATCTTGTCGCCGACCTCGTCGATCAGGATGATCCCGGAGTTCACCAGGATGTCCGGACCGAGGTTCGGGTAGCGGCCGGAGATCGAGGGTGCGGCGTTGACGACGGCCAGCACATCCGCCTTGACCAGGGCATCGGCCGTCGCGCGGTCGATGTCGATCTGGTCCAGAACGACGATGTCCTTGCTGCCGACCCGGCCGAGCAGGGTGTCACTGCGTCGCGACACCCGTGCGACGCCTGTGACTCCTGGCAACGCGCGTGACTGGCGTGACAGAAGTTTCATGGGACCGATGGTGGCACCAGGAGGCCCCGATTCCGCGCAGCACAGCCCTGACACGCGGAAAGAGTCCGATCACGGAAGGTGATCCGTGATCAGCGGCCGGTCAGCACGCTGGGCCGGTGAGTACAGGGGCCGGGCAGGTCAGTGCGCCGCTGCCTTCTTCCGCGGCGCCCGACGCGCCTGGACGGTGGCCTTCTCCGCCACCGGTGCCGGCAGGTCCGCTGATTCCAGCAGTTCGGCGGCGTGCGCCCGGGCGGTGCTGCCGTCGGTGCCGCCGAGCATCCGGGCCAGCTCGGCCTCCCGGTCTTCGGCAATGACCTCGCGCAGGCTGGAGATGCGGACGGCGCCGTCCTCGGCAGCGTCGACCACGACGTGCCGGTCGGCGAAGGCGGCGACCTGCGCCAGGTGGGTCACCACGATGACCTGGTGCGTCCGGGCGAGTTGCGCCAGCCGCCGGCCGATCTCGGTGGCCGCCCGGCCACCGACCCCGGCGTCCACCTCGTCGAACACCAGGGTGCCGACCGGGTCGGCATCGGCCAGCACGACCTCGACCGCGAGCATCACCCGGGACAACTCACCGCCGGACGCACCCTTGGCGATCGGCAGCTCCGGTGCCCCGGAGTGCGACCGGAGCAGGAACTCCACCGCGTCGATGCCGCCGGACCCGGCGTGGCACCACTGCCCGTCCACCAGCAGCGCGTGCTCGGCGTCGGCGGTGGCCGGCCGCGGGGTGACCGCGACCCGCAGGGTGGCCCGGCCCATGGCCAGGTGCTCCAGCTCGTCGGTGGCCTTCCCGCCGAGCCGTGCGGCCGCCTTCGCCCGGTGGGCCGACAGCACGGTCGCCGCGGTGGCGGTCCGCTCGGCGGTGTCCTGCACCTTCTGCTGCAGGGCCGCCAATGCCTCGTCCGAGCTGTCCAGCAGCTCCAGCTCGCGGTCGGCCTCCGCGCGCCAGGCCAGCACGGCATCGACGTCGGCGCCGTAGCGCCGGGTGAGCGAGCGCAGGGTGGCCTGGCGGGCGAGCATCTGCTCCAGGGCGGCCGGATCGGCGTCGAGCTCGTCGAGGTAGCTGGACAGCTCGAAGCCGACGTCGACCAGCACCGCGGCCGCCTGGTGCAGGCTGGTCGCCCACTCCACCAGCCTGGCCTCGCCCGTGGACTCCAGCTGCTTGCGCGCCGTCTCCAGCAGCTGCACGGCATTGACGTCCTCCACCGCGTCGCCGGACAGCAGGCCGCGGGCGTCGGCGGCGGCGGCGCGCAGCGCGTCGGCATTCTCCAGGCGTTTGATCGCGGCGACCAGTTCGACGTCCTCCCCCGGTTGCGGTGCCACCGCGTCGATCTCGCCGACGCCCATCCGCAGCAGCTGCTCGCGCTGTGCCCGCTCCCGGGCGTGCGCGGTGCGGTCCTGCAGTTCCGCGGTGGCCGCCTGCCACTGCGCACGGGCCGTCCGGTAGCGCTCGAGCAGCGTGTCCGACTGCGCGTACCGGTCGAGCACCGCCCGCTGCCGGCCGGCCTGCAGCAGCGAAATCGCCTCCGACTGACCGTGCACCGCGACCACCGGGTCGGTGATCTCGGTCAGCGTGGACAGCGGCACCGAGCGGCCGCCGGCGTGGGCCCGGGACCGGCCGTCCGCGGTGACCGTGCGGATCAGGATGAAGGAGCCGTCGTCGTCCGGGTGACCGCCGGCGCTCTCCACCACCTGCGCGGCGGTGTGGTCGGGCGCGACCTCGACCCTGGCCTCCACCACGGCGCGGTCGGCGCCCGTCCGCACCCGGCCGGAGTCGGCCCGGCCGCCGGTGATCAGGCCGAGCGCGGTGACCACCATCGTCTTGCCCGCGCCGGTCTCGCCGGTGACCGCCGTCAGCCCTGGATGCGGCAGCAGGACGGCGTCGTCGATGACACCGAGGCCGGAGATGCGGAGTTCGGAGAGCACGGCACCACGCTACCGGGTAGGCGCACGTCCGTTCGAAACGACAGGCCGGACACGGGCGTGTCCCCTCGGCTCTGTGGGTGCGGGTCAGTGCCGCTGCTGGCGCCAGCCGTGAACGGGCAGGGCGAACTTGCGGACGAGCCGGTCGCTGAACGGCTGATCACCGAGCCGGATCATGGTGACCGGCCGATCGCCGCGCCGGACGTGGACCCGGGCACCGCTGGGCACCTCGTGGATCCGCCGGCCGTCGCAGGCCAGGATGGCGCCGTGCCCGTCCGGGTCCAGATGGACGGTGACGGTGGACTCGGGCGACACCACCAGCGGGCGGGCGAACAACGCGTGCGCGTTCGACGGGATGACCAGCAAGGCCTCGACCTCCGGCCAGATGATCGGGCCGCCGGCGGAGAAGGCATAGGCGGTCGACCCGGTGGGCGTCGCGCAGAGCACGCCGTCGCAGCCGAAGGCGGACACCCCGCGACCGTCGACCTCGACCACGACGTCGAGAATCCGTTCCCGGGTGGCCTTCTCGACGCTCACTTCGTTCAGCGCCCAGCACCGCTCGATGATCTCGCCCTCGAACTCGACGGAGATGTCCACGGTCATCCGCACCGTCACACCGCCGGGTTGCAGGTAGTGCCGGTGGATGATCGACTCGACGGCCTCGTCCAGCGTGTCGACGTCGGCCTCGGCGAGGAAGCCGACCCGGCCGAGGTTCACCCCGAGCACCGGGACGCCGAGCGGACGCGCGGCCTCGGCCGCGCGCAGCAGGGTGCCGTCGCCGCCGAGGGCGAGGACGACCTCGACCTCCGCGGCTCGGCCGTTCTCCTGCAGCGCGGTGAGCTCCAGCTCGGCGCTCTCGTCGGCCAGCCCGACCAGACCGATGCCCTCGGCATCCAGCCGCTCCCACACCTTGTGCGCGATCGCGGCGACGTCGGCCCGGCCGGTGTGCGCGACCAGCAGCACCCGGCGGGTCATGCCGGACCTTCCTGCACCGCACGGTCGACGAGTGCCGCGACAGCGTCCGCGTCGACCGGGACGTCCCTGCGGAGGTGGACGAAGAACTCGACGTTGCCGCTGGGGCCGGGCAGCGGCGAGGCGACGACACCCGCGGTCCCCCAGCCGAGTCCGGCCGCGGTCGCGGCCACTCCCCGGACCGTCTCGGCCCGGTGGGCCGGATCCCGGACGACACCGCCGGCACCCAGCCGGTCCTTACCGATCTCGAACTGCGGTTTCACCATCGGCACCAGGTCGCCGTCCGGATCGGTGCAGGCGGTCAGGGCCGGCAGCACCAGCGAGAGCGAGATGAAGGACAGGTCGGCGACCACGAGATCGACGGGCCCGCCGATGGTCTCGGGCATCAGCGTGCGGACGTTGGTGCGCTCGTGCACGTGGACGCGGTCGTCGCTGCGGATCCGCCAGTCCAGCAGGCCGTAGCCGACGTCGACCGCCTCGACCTCGCTGGCACCGCGGCGCAGCAGCACGTCGGTGAACCCGCCGGTGGAGGCGCCCGCGTCGAGGCAGCGCCGCCCTTCGACCCGCACATCGGGGAAGGCGTCGAGGGCGCCGATCAGCTTGTGCGCCCCGCGGGACGCCCAGCCCTCGTCGGTCGGGTCGTCGCGGACCAGCAGCGGAGCACCCGGATCGACCGCGGTGGCCGCCTTGCCGGCGACCTGGCCGTGCACGCTGACCCGCCCGGCGGCGATCAGTTCGGCGGCCTGCTCCCGGGACCGGGCCAGGCCGCGCCGCACCAGCTCCGCATCCAGTCGGGCGCGACGCACGTCAGTGCCCCCGGCCGGGGAGGGGCGGTCCCGGGCGCTCGACCTCGGTGCCGGCGAGGGCCGCCACCAGCGCGACGTGGATCTCGCCGAAGAGCGCGACCTGCTGCCGCGGATCGGCGGTGCCCAGCTCCTGCAGTTTCTGCTCCGCGGTCTCCAGCGGATCCGCCGGGCGCGGCGGAACGACCGGTGCCGCCGGTCGCTGGGGATCCATCGCGTTCGCTCCTCGGTTCAGGTCCGGCCGTGTGCGCTGCCGGGCGGTGCCCACGCTACCCACCGGACCGGCAGATCCGGCGATCAGGCCGGATCGATGCGGGGCGGGATCGGCCGGCGCCCGGGCCGGACCCGGTCGGGTGCCCACGCGCAGGGCGCCCACTCATCGGATCGGCGCCGGTCCGAGCTGGTAGGGCCGGGCGATTCGGGCTCGAGCTGTTCATCCTCGAGCAGTTCATCCTCGAGCAGTTTCAGGCTCGAGCTGTTCCAGGCTCGAGCTGTTCCAGGCTTCAGCTGGTCGGTTCAGGCTCCGGTGGTTGCGAGTCGAGTTGGTCGGCTCGGGCTCGGATGGTTCTGAGGTCGAGTGCTGCTCAGGGGCCCGACAGCCCCAGACGTTGCAGAGTCGCCGCCGCTGACGGGCCGTCGGCCCGGACCGCGGTGATCCCGGATGCCCAGGCCGACCGCGCCAGCGCGGCGAGGGCGCGGAGGTCCGCCGCCGCCTCGCCACCGGACTCGCCGGCGAGGACGAGCACGTCGCCCTGCACCGTGACCGTCCACGGCGACGGATCGTCGACGTCGGCGATCTCGGCGACGAGGCCCTGGTCGAGCAGACCGCGCAGGTCGAAGGCCAGGTGCGTCGGTCGCTGCGCCGGGACCGCTGCCAGGAGGTCGGCCGGTCCCGAGACGCCGGTCAGCACCATCAGTCCCGGCATGCCCGCGGTGACGGCCGCCTCGAGATCGGTGTCCAGCCGGTCGCCGACCACCAGGGGGCGGCTCGCGCCGGCCCGCCGGACGCCCTCGTCGAGCAACGGGCGGTTCGGCTTGCCCGCGACCCTCGGAGTACGTCCGGTCGCGGCCACCAGCGCAGCGACCATCGAGCCGTTACCGGGCAGCAGGCCTCGGTCGGTCGGCAGCGTGGTGTCGGTGTTGCTCGCGACCCAGTCGACGGACGGATCGCGGAGCGCGATGCACGCCTCGGCGAGATCCCGCCACCCGGTGTCCGGGGAGTGGCCCTGGACCACGGCGACCGGCGCATCGGTGGCCAGCCGCACCGGGACCAGTCCGACGTGCGACACGGCGTCCGCAAGTGCCTGTGCACCGACCACCAGGACGGCACTGCCCGCCGGATGGGTCGCAGCCAGCATGGCGGCGGCCACCTCCGGGGAGGTCAGCACATCGGCTGCCGCGGCCGGGACGCCCATGCCGGTCAGGGTCCCGGCGACGTCCGCCGGGCTGCGGGATGCGTTGTTGGTGACGAACATCGGCCGCGCACCGCGCCGGGCAGCCTCGGCCAGCGACTCGGGGACATGCGGGATCACCTGACCACCGAGGTACACGGTGCCGTCGAGATCCAGCAGCAGCACGTCGAACTCGTCGACCAGCGGCTTCCTCATCGGTTGTCGCCGTCGCTGAACAGCGGGCCGAACAGCGACGGCGGTTCCTCCGCCTCAGGAGCTGCGTCGGCGGGCACCTGCTCCTGCGGGGCCGACGCTGCTGACGGCGTTGCCGCCGGGGTTGCGGAAGCAGCCTTCTTCGCCGTGGCCGATGTCTTCGGCGCCGCAGCCTTCTTCGCGGACTTCCGCGCGCCCGATGCCGCCGGGGCGGACTGCTCCGGCGCCGCCTCCCCCGACCCGGAATCGACCACCTCGACTGCGATCTGCGCGTCGGAGGTCTGCTCGTCGAGCCCACCGTCGATGGCAGTAGCGTCGGCTCCGGCTTCGGCAGTGTCGGACCCGGATCCTAGGACAGCGAGATCCACGACATCGGAGGGATCCTCGTCCGCCTCGTCCGCCTCCTCGGCGATCAGCAGATCGACGGCGGGGGTGGCGTCGACCGACACCTCGATCTCGTCGAGATCCTCGTCCTCTTCGGTGTCGTCGTCATCGTCGATGTCATCCGCGACGATGCCGGCCACAGCGGACAGGCCCTCATCGCCCTCGTCGTCGATCACCAGATCACCGGCGGAGGCGTCCGCCGACAACTCGACCTCGCCGAGATCCTCGTCGGTGTCGTCGGTGTCCTCGGCGGTCGGGCCGTCCACGTCCTCGACGTCGCCGTCCTCCTCCTCGTCGGACTCCGGATCGCCGCCGAACAGCTCCTCGGAGTCGACCTCTTCAACGGCCCCGGAGTCGTCGACATCTTCGATGGCCTCGTCGGTGTCGACCGGGCCTTCGAGATCAGCCACGACTTCGGCGTCCTCCGTCGCCGCAGCCACCGCGGCGGCCACCGCCGGTGGGACGACGTCGAGCCCCTCGGCCAGTTCTGTCAGGCGCTCCGCGGCATCGGTCTCGTCCTCGACGTCGACATCGTTGGCCTTGAGGAACCACTCGATCGCCTCGTCACGACGTCCGGCCTGCAGCAACAGGTCCGCGTACGCGTAGTACAGCCGGGCGCTGTAGGGGTGCACGGGATCGGTCCTGATGCCAGAGCTCTCCAGATGCACCAGCGCGGCATCGATCTGACCGAGGTCGGAACGGGCTCCCGCCACGACGATCCGGAGCTCGGCGGCCCCGGCGTCGTCGAGCTCGCCGGCCTGCACGGAACGCGCCAGCTCGATCGCCTTCTCCGGCTGGCCGAGGGCACGTTCGCAGTCGGCCATGACCGCGAGATGACCGGCGCCGCCGCCCATCCGGCGGGCTGCCCGCAGTTCGCTGATGGCCTCGGCCCACTCGCCGGCCCGGTACGCGACCAGACCGACCGTTTCCCGGACCACCGCGATGCGCCCGCCCTTGGACCGGGCGGCGCGAGCATGCTTCCACGCCAGCTCCGGTTCCTCGTCGGCCAGCGTTCCGGCAGCGACCAGGTGCCCGGCGACGAAGGCAGCGCCCTCCTTGCTCAGGCCGCGGAGGTCACGACGCACGTCTGCGTCGAGATCCGCGGTGTCCGCCCATTCCGGGATCTCCGGCCAACGCTCACCGAGTTCCGCCTCCCGCACCCGGGAACCGCGCTCGGGTTCCCGGCGCATCGGGCGACGGTCGTCGTCCTGCCCGCGATCCTGGTAGCCGCCGCGAGCCGGACCACGGTCCTGGTAGCGCGGGCGGTCGTCGCGAGGACGGTCGTCCCGCGGGCGATCACCGTACGAACGAGGGCCGCTCGGACGCTCACCGTACGAACGGGGGGCGCGGTCGCCATAGGAACGCGGTCGGTCCTCCCCGGAGCGTTCCGGCCGCGGGCGGTCGCCGTAGGAACGAGCGCCGTCAGGACGATCACCCCGAGGACCGTCCTGTCGGGCGCGATCCTCCTGCGGGCGGTCACCGTACGACCGCGGACCGGACGAACGGTCACTGCGGGGCCGGTCATCCCGGGAACGGTCGCCGTACGAGCGTCCACCCTGAGGACGGTCACCGTACGAACGCGGACCGGAGGAACGATCCCGATCGCCCTGCGGGCGGTCACCGTACGAACGCGAACCGGAGGCGCGGTCCCGATCGCCCTGCGGGCGGTCACCGTAGGACCGGCTGCCGGCCGGGCGGTCTCCGCCGCGGCGGTCGTCACGAGAGCGGTCATCGCGCGGACGATCCCCGTAAGAGCGCGCCCGATCATCTCGAGGCCGGTCGTCGCGTGGACGATCGGTCCTGGGGCCGCGATCCTCCCAACGGGGACGGTCACCGCTCTGCGGGCGGTCATCCCGGCGCGGCCGGTCGTCCCGGCCACGGAAGTCACCGCGAGGCCGGTCGGCTCCGGTCCGGTCGTCACGGGAGCGCGGCCGTCCGGGGTAGTCGGAGTCGCCACGGGGGCGACCGGCGCCTCGGTCGTCCCGGGGCACCCGGTCGTCGCGAGCACCGAAGGAACGTGCCGGGCGGTCGGAGTTCGACGGGCGGTCGTCGGAAGCTCCGCGCTCCCAGTAGGGGCGACGCGCCTCGGGTCGCGAACCTTCGCCCCGATCAGAGCGGTCCTGCCAGGGTCGCTGCGGACGGTCCGACGAACCACGGCCACCGGACCGGCCGGAGTCGTAGCCCCCGCGGTCCGGCCGTCGGTCTCCTCCCCCGGCACGGTCGTCCCGGCGAGGTCGATCATCCCGCTGCCCACGGTCGAACCCTGCACGGTCAGATCCTGCGCGACCACCGTCGCGACGCGGACGGTCAGGTGCTACCCGATCGCCGTCGCGTCGCGGTCGGTCGTCCGGGCGCGACGGTCGGTCCGACCGCGGCCCCCTGTCGTCGGACCGGGCCGGGCGATCATCGGAACGCTGGGGGCGGTCGAACCAGGATCCGGCGGAGCGGCCGGATCCGAACCCGCCGTCACGGGATCGCGAGTCGCCGGCAGATCGATCCTGGCGCGGGCCGCGATCACCCCTGGCGTCGCGGTCCTGCGGGGGGCGCCCGGAGCGGGCGCCGGTGCCGCGGGCACGATCGTCGCGATCGTCCCGTCGCGGGCGATCCGACCAGGGGCGACGATCAGGACCGTCAGGTGTCGACATGTACTTCCACTCCTTCGGAAGACCACAGCTGGTGAGTGGTCAGGCGGTGCGGTGATGCAGGGGCCGCAGGTTCAGCCGGCGGACGACGCGCACAGGTACTCGACCGCGGCCACGTACCCGTGGGCGCCGAGACCGACGATCACGCCGACCGCGATGGCGGACAGGTACGAGTGGTGCCGGAACTCCTCGCGGCGGTGCACATTGCTCAGGTGCACCTCGACGACAGGAAGATCAGTGAAGGCAAGAGCATCCCGCAGCACAACCGACGTGTGGGTCAGGCCGGCGGCATTGACCACGATGCCGGAGTGGGAGTTCCGCGCCTGCTGCACGCGATCGACCAGCACGCCCTCGTGGTTGCTCTGCACGAACTCCACCGTGCGACCGAACGATGCGGCGCGAGCCCGACACAGCTGTTCGATGCGCTCGAGTGTGTCCGAGCCGTAGATCTCAGGCTCCCGGGTGCCCAGCACATTCAGGTTGGGGCCGTTCACGACCAGGATGGGCAGCGGAGAAACCCCGGGCACCCCGGTCATGACAACCTCCTGAGTCAGCTTCTACGACAGGATCGACGGTACCCATCCGGGCCCGGATATGCGAAAGAGGGGGAACCAACTGGGTTGGTTCCCCCTCTTTCGTGAATGGTTGTCCGGCGGCGTCCTACTCTCCCACCCAGTGGCCCGGG
>NZ_WLYK01000010.1 GCF_009707545.1 Nakamurella alba
GGCCTGGTCGACACCGTCTACGCCGAAGGCATCGCCGCCGGACAGCCACTCACCAGGCCCGCCGGGGCCGCGCTCACTGCGCTGGTGACGCTGGCCGACCCCGACCACATCGCGGCGACCAGTTTCCATCCGCTGGACGGGCATTATGATCCGGCCGCCGCCACCCGCTACTTCGCCGACCAACTCGCCCCCGCCGGCGTCACGTTGCTGCTGCGCACCACCGCCCGCCGCATCCGGACCCACCCCGACCACTCCGTCGCCGGCATCCACACCAGCCACGGCA